>JAYVJQ010000067.1:0-7951 GCA_043769055.1 Allobrachymonas sp. | reverse complement strand
CAAGCGCTTGGGTGCGCATGGCTACACGATTTGGGATGTGCGCGGCGGCTCGGAGGCGGGCATACGCTCAGGCAGTTGGGACAACGACCGCACGATTGAGATGAAACTCATTTGCAGCCCTGAAGTGGCCGATGCGATTGCGCAGCATGTGTTGGCAGAATATGCGCAGGATTATGGCGTGACGCTGTATTTCGCCAATGTCGAGGTGCTGCGTAGCGAGAAGTTTTAACTATAACTTTGATAGCACTCTGCGCATATTTTACGCCGGGCAGAGGCCGATTTTGATCTAAAAATTGCTCTTGGAGATCTTGAATATGAACCTACAACTGTACTTTGCACCCGGTGCATGCTCCTTCGTGCCGCATACCCTGCTCGAATCAGCCGGCGCTGCGTTTGAACCCAATATGGTCAAGCTGCACAAAGGCGAGCAATACGGCGAAGAATACAAAGCCATCAATCCCAGAGCCCAGGTGCCGGTGCTCGTGGCCGATGGGCAAGCGATCACACAAATCATGGCGATCACGCAGTTTATCGCAGAGAGTTATCCCCATGCGCAGCTGATGCCCACACAAGGCGCAGCCAAAGCCAAATTCCTAGAGCTGCTCGCGTGGATGAACAACAGCGTGCATCCGACCTTCACGCACATCTTCATGCCGCAAAAATTCACTTCGGATGAAGCTGCGCAAGCGGCGATCAAAGCGCACAACACGGCATTGTTTGCTAAGCAGCTCGCTGAGATTGATGGCTATGTGGCGAAGGCAAAAAGCAGCGGCAGCAAGTATCTGGCGGCTCTGTTCGGCCACGATCATTTCACCGCTTTGGATGCCTACACGATCACCTTGATCCGCTGGGGCTCCATTGCCGGCATCGACCCCACGCAGTTCACGCATGCTTGGGCGCACGTTCAATTGATTGCTGCTGAACTCGCGGTGGCGAGAGTAATTGAGCGCGAGCGGCTCAAGCTGAATATGATGGCGAGTTAGGCATTGGCGGGCAGAAAATAGCCTCAATGCGGAACACATTAAACAGCCGAACACGGAACACAGAAAGCACAGAGATTACACAGAAAACACAGAAAAAAGACAAAGAAATCATGATGTAAGAAGCATCCACGTGCAGCCTATTTTCAGCTACGTAATTTTTGTATTTCTTCTGTGTTTTCTGTGTAATTTCTGTGCTTTCTGTGTTCCGCATTTCGGCATTTCGGCACTCCGCATTCCACCTCAAAGCACCATCACCCCCGCTGCCGCATCAGCGTAGATTTACCAAACAAGCTCTCCACCAAATCCACCGCCAGCTCAGCCGTTTGGTTGCGAATATCCAGCGCAGGGTTGAGTTCCACGATGTCCAGTGATGCGAGTAGGCCGGTGTCTGCAATCATCTCCATACACAACTGCGCCTCGCGGTAAGTCGGCCCGCCGCGCACTGTGGTGCCTACGCCGGGTGCAATATCGGGGTCGAGAAAATCCACATCCAAGCTCACATGCAGATGCGTGTTGGCATCCGTCAAAGCCAGTGCCAGCTCCATCGCATGGCGCATGCCCATCTCGTCGATGAAGCGCATGTCAAACACGTCAATGCCCGCTTCATGCACGAGGCGCTTTTCGCCATCGTCCACACTGCGGATGCCGATTTGCTTGATGTCTTTGGCACGCAACGCAGGCTTATCAGCCGAGTAGCCGCCAATGCCCACCAGCTCAGGCGGGCCAAAGCCGCACAGGCAGGCCACGGGCATGCCGTGGATGTTGCCGCTGGGGGTCAGCGCGTGCGTATTGAAATCGGCATGCGCATCAAACCAGAGAACGCGCAGCTTCTTGCCAGCAGCTTGGCAATGCCGCGCCACTGCGCTGATCGAACCAATGCCTAAGCAATGATCGCCGCCGAGCAAAATGGGCAACTGGCCTGCTTGCAGTTCGTTGAATACCGCATCGTGAACGAGTCGATTCCACTCGGCCACTTCTGGCAAATGACGGAAGCCATTGACTGCGGGCTGCCACGGGTTGGGCGGGCCATTCAAATTGCTGCAATCTTTCACCTGCGCGCCATGCGTAGCCAGAGCCTGCGCCAGCCCCGCCACGCGCAGCGCCTCGGGTGCCATGCGCGCGCCGCGCATGCCTGCGCCCACATCGGTGGGCGCGCCAATCAGGCTGATGGAAAAGTGTGAAGCAGTCATGCCTCTATTGTCATGCGGCTGGCTACTAGGCTATTTTGCTTAAAATTTGTGCTGTCTGAGGTGATTTTGCTTGTAACGCGCTCGCCCATGCCACTGAACGTGCGTGAGCTAGGGCATTCGCTTCTTTTTTGCGTTCAAAGATGGTTTCATAAGCTGCCATCAGATGTGCAGTTCTTGGTTTGGCTGGCCGCGCTCGACCGAGAATCTTTTGCTCAGCTCACACCCATTCAGCGTCTCGATGCGTTGCCGGCGCGGTAAGAAAATTCAGTCGTGCGCCACCCTCTCACGAGACGCTGAATGGGTCTAGGCGAGCAGAGGGCTTCTCAGTCGAGCGCGGCCAGCCAAGGTCGAGCAGTACAAAAGATGGCAGCTTATGAAACCAAGTCAGAGCGCCTAAAAGAAGCCCTCTGCGCGCCTAGGCACGTTCAGTGGCCTGGGCGAGCGGGTCGTGCGTAAACTTTAAAACCTCAAAACCTCAAATAACTATCAATACAATAGCACTCCACGCATATTCTATGCCGGCTAACTGCCAATTTCGCCTTAAAAAAGCACTTCTAAAGCCTGTTTACAATCCACCTCATGCAACTTGCCGCAGCCCAACTCCATCAGCATCTACAAAAAGGCATCAAGAGCCTGTATACCTTGCATGGCGATGAGGCGCTGCTGATTCAAGAAGCTGCGGACGCAATCCGCGCGGAAGCGAGAAAACAGGGCTACACCGAGCGCATGGTGCACACCGTCGCTGGCGCTCATTTTGATTGGAGCGAGGTGCTGGCCTCGGGCGGCTCGATGAGTTTATTTGGCGACAAGCAGATTGTGGAAGTGCGCATTCCCAGTGGCAAGCCCGGCAAAGAGGGCAGCGCGGCGATTCAGCAAATGGCCGAGCAATCCAAAGGCAACCAAGATGTGCTCACGCTCTTCATCTTGCCCAAGCTCGACAAAATGACCAAGACTGGCGCGTGGTTTGGCGCATTAGACAGCTTTGGCGCGATGCTCGAAGTGCAAGAGATCGATCGCCGCTCCCTTAGCAGCTGGCTCACCCAGCGCCTGGCACTCGTGGGCCTGCGCGTGAAGGGCGGGGAAGAAGGCGAGCGCACCTTGAAATTCTTCGCAGATCGCGTCGAAGGTAATCTGCTCGCCGCGCACCAAGAGATTCAAAAGCTGTCTTTACTACATCCCGCAACAGTTGATGCACCCATGGATCTCAGCTTTGAACAAATTGAAGCCGCCGTGCTCAACGTCGCGCGGTATGACGTGTTCAAACTCTCCGAGGCTGTGCTCGCCGGCAACCTCGTGCGCACGCAGCGCATGCTCGATGGCCTGCAAGCCGAAGGCGAGGCCGAGGTGCTGGTGCATTGGGCGCTCAGCGAAGATATTCGCAATTTGCACCGCGTGCGCAGCTTGATGGACGAAGGCAAGCCGCTGCCACTCGCCCTGCAAGAAGCCCGCGTCTGGGGCATCAAGCAAAAGCTCTACGAGCGCATTTTGCCGCGCCTCTCGTCATTGGATGCATCCAACCTGCTACACGCCGCGCATCAGGTCGACGGCATCGTCAAAGGCTTAAAAGCCCCTAATTGGCCTCAGCAGCCGTGGGTGGCGCTGCATCAGTTGGCAGGGATGGTGTGTAAGGTGGCAGCATAATGTGCTCAAAATAAAGCACTCTGAAGGAACACAACATGAACAACTCCGCGATCGTTGCAGGCTTCATGTCAGTTATTCTGGTTTTTTCAGCTCGCGCACAATCGGCCCCTTCCGCCGAGCCGCGGGCACCTGAGGCAAAGGCCGCACCCGCTGTGCGCGACCCTGCCGATGAGCGCTTCTGGAATTACTTTGACCGCGACAACAGAAAAACCCCACCGCTTAAATGGTCACTCGAAGCCAAAGAGCTCGGCCTCTTCACCAACCCCGAAAACCAGCTGCTCGTGCCCGATGGCTTCAAGCTGGGCGAGACGAAGATTGCTGCCGTGGTGCTCACGCCCACTTGCGGCGGCACCAAACCCTCCACACGTGACCGCATGAAAGAATTCCTCGCGGCGGGCTACGCCGTGCTCACGGTAGAAAGCTACAAACCGCGCAACACCCCCAGCTGCCGCCCCAATGTCGTCACGCCGCCCGCCGTCTTCAAAGATACTTACGATGCCTTGGCTGCGCTGCAAGCCGTGCCCTGGATCGACAAAGATCGCATCTTTCAAGTGGGCTACAGCATGGGCGGCTTCACCGCCGCTTGGGTGTCCAGCCCCAGCAATGCTGCCAACACACAGAGCCAACACCGCTTTCGCGCCAGCGTCGGGCACTATGGCAGCTGCGCGTTTCAGGCCAGCGTACAGCACAGCTTTTTGCCCTTCCTGCGCCGCGATGTGGATCGCCCCGTTTTGATGTTGATGAGCGACAACGATATTGAAACGCCCATGGAGCGCTGTTTTCCGATGCTCGATGAGCTCAAAGCCGCTGGCAAGCCCGTCAGCTGGCATATTTACAAAGGCATCACCCACGCCTGGGATCATCCCGAAAGCAGTGGCAACTCATTCACCAACGGTTGGGGCCAACTCGTCACCTACAAATACGACCGCGCCACCACGCAAGATGCCACCCAGCGCACGTTGGCGTTTTTGGCGCAGTTCAAATAAGGGTTTTCGGCAGCTCATCCCCCGCCCGTGGTGGTTCGTCACCGCTGCGATTCAAAATGCGGTCAATTGCATCCGGCTTGGCTCGCTTAGCGCGTTGTATAAAATAATCTGCGGTCGAGAGCACCGAGAGTTTCTCGGCTACCGCTGTGGCAATGAATTGATTCATGCTGATGCCCTCGGCGCGCGCCAAATTCTCTGCCGCCGCTTTGATCGAGCGGGGTAGGCGCAAGGGGTAGGTTGCCGTATCAGCCATCGTTCAACTCCATTAATGATTCAAGGCCCGCACGCGAGAGAGCGCATCGCGGGGTAATAAAACTTCTATGCCAAAACGCTCAGGAATCTCGCCAAAGTCTTTGGCATTAAATGTCACAATCGCATCGGCCATGGCGTTGACAGCAGCTTCCAACACCATATCATCAGCCGGATCACGCACTTGAGGCCGCCACATGAAATGAATTTCTGTGTGCTCGATCAAGCCTGCCAATGCATCCAAAAAATCCGTCAAATCCTGCGCTTGCCAACCCGAGGCCAAGAGATGCTCGGCTCGGGTGCATGTGGCTTCATATTCCACAAACAATGCCACACTGGCTGCTGCTTGCACTTGGCCAACTTGTAAAGCGCGAATCAGTGCGGCTGATGCGCCACTTGGACTACGAATCGCCGCAACCAATACGTCTGTATCTAAAACAATTTTCACATTGTATAGGATATCACATCATCTGTGATGTTATCCTTTTGGAATCATAAAAATCTTGATCGCTATTGATTGCAGCAGCTCCACCAAAAAAATGCTGGCTTACCTCACCACGCATCCGAATTGTTTAGCGCGGCCAACAGCTACACGCTCATGACCGTGCATCGCCCAATTCCCGCCAATGCCAAGGCCGCTTAGCCAGCCTCGTGCTCGGCTCGGTGGCGCAGCGCGTGTTGGCCAGTTGCGAAGTGCCGGTGTTGATCGTGCGCTGAGTGCGAAACATAGCCCCAAACATAGCCCCAATAGGTGGCTAAAACGGCCAAAATAGCTAAAATTACCACATGATGCAAATTAACGCCACCGATGCCAAAAATCGCTTCGGGCAAATGCTTGATGCTTGCCTCACTGAACCTGTGTTCATTGCCAAGTCAGGCCGCCAGCATGGTGTATTGCTGTCCATGCAGCAGTATCAAATGCTGCAAAGCCGTCAACTGCCTGATCCATCGCTTGCGCTGCGCCAAGCGGCCAGCCCAGTGCAGGCGTTTTATGCGCAATGCTGGGCTTGGGTTGATGAGGTCAATGGCTTGGTCGAGCAGCATGGCGTGTGGAGCGATGGATTGATGCAAGCGCCCAGTGACACCATTTAAGGGCACAGCTTAATGGCGCAGTTTGATGTTTATCCCAATCCAAACGCAGCATATCGAGATGCGTGGCCATGGGTGGTGGACGTGCAGCATGAGTTGCTGGCATCCTTGCCAACGCGCATGAGCATTCCTCTGGGTGTGCAAAAGCCAAGCAGCAGCACATTACCCAAGCGTTTGTTTCCTTCGCTGCAATTCAGGGCAACAGCTATACCTTGCTTTCTCCGCTGGCAGCGCCAGTACATGCAGGAAGATTGAAAAGCTCCCAGGGATCGTTGGCCGAATTCCGTGCGGAAATTCAAGCCAGTTTGGATGCAGTCGTTGCAGGGGTTTGAAGACGGGCATTTGAAAGACGAAATCAATACTTTGAGCATTTGCATAGACGCAGTATCATGCGGCATGAAAGCATGATGGCAGACTCAGGAGAAAACCATGTTCAAAGCAGTCGGTACCAGCGGCCAAATCTCGTTGGGTAAAAAATTCGCAGGGCAGTTATTTGATGTGCAATTCCTAGATACCGGAGTGGTACAGATGCTGCCGGTGAGCGTCGTGCCGCGTCTCGCATCCATAAGCGGCAATCGGCGGCTCAAGCGCTCGTCGGATTCGCATACCGACAGCAATCGAGAACAATGGGAGCAAGAAAACGCACACGCCATAGCTGCTTTCAATCAGCGTATCGAGCAAATGGGCTCGCCCGCTATGCGCTTGCATGCATGGCGAGAAAGCAAGCATGGCGCAATTTGATGTGTATCCCAATCCAATAGAAGGTGATCGGAGTTATTACCCCTATGTGGTGCAGCTCTCCAGTGATTTCGTGAGCGGCACACGCGCAAGATTGACTGCACCATTGTCGCCAGCGACACTGACGCCCGCGCTCAATGGCGTGCATCCAGTGGTTGATTTTGAGGGGCAAGCCTACGTGCTCGAAATCATGTCCACTGTGTCGCATGATTCGTCTGACCTGCAGAAACAACTTGGGCATTTACGCCCGCATGCTGATGCGATTTTCAACGCTTTGGATTTTGCTTTTCATGGCTATTGACCCAAGCTTGCCAGACGGCTTAGCAGAAGATGCCGCGCCACAAGATTGGCACATCTCGCATCAGCAGCACATAGCGGCCTACAACGCTTGGGCAGCGCAGCGGTTAAGTTTTTCAGCGACTGTGCAGGAATGGCGCAAACAATCTCAAGATCAAGGCGAACTCCCCTCATGAACCCAAAAGATTTCATCCGCATGTGGGAGCATGGCGGCAGCCGCGATGGCGAGAACGAGCGCCAGGGTGCGCAGGCGTATTTTCTTGATTTATGCGAGCTACTCGATGTGCCCAAGCCGGGCACCGCTGGTGCTGATGAGGGCTATGTGTTTGAGAAGAAAACCGATGCCGTGGGCCAAGTGCGCGGCTTTGCCGATGTGTTTTGGCGCGGGCGCTTTGCCTGGGAAAACAAAGCCCCTGGCAAAAATCTCGATGCCGCGCTGCGCCAGCTCTTGGGCTACAGCTTGGCGCTGGCCAATCCGCCGATCTTGGTGGTGTGTGATCGCCACACGATTCGCATTCACACGCAATTCAATGGCCACCCGAGTGTTCAGCATGTCATAGAAATCAAGCATCTGGATGATCCGATCAAGCGCGAACTGCTGCGCCGCGTCTGGCTCGACCCTGAGAGCTTTCGCCCGAAGGAAACCAACCGCGACATCACCGAAAAAGCCGCCAAAAGCTTTGCCCTGCTGGCCGATGGCCTGCGCAAGCGCGGCCCGCAAGATTCGCCTGCGCGCGAAGCTTATGCCGAGCAAATCGCGCATTTCCTCACGCAAACT
>JAYVJQ010000066.1:0-8726 GCA_043769055.1 Allobrachymonas sp. | reverse complement strand
GGCTTGCTGGTCGGCGTAGAAAAAGGCGAAGGCCGCAAAGTGGGCTTAGAAGAGTTAGTGTTTGCTGATGGCAGAGAAAAAGTGTATCTAGGCAAAGACAGCGCCGCCTTGATGCTGATCGCCCAAATCCGCGATGAAGCGCACCGCTTTGCCATCACCGGCATGCGTGCGCAGCGCGCCAAAGTGCGCACAGGCGGTAGCAAATTGGAAGAAATTGCTGGCATTGGGGCCAAAAGACGTGCGAAACTATTGCAACGCTTCGGGGGCATCCGAGGCGTGGCTGCCGCTAGCGTGGAAGATTTGTCTGCGGTGGATGGCATTTCTAAAGAACTGGCTGAGGAGATTTACCGTGCTTTGCGTTAAAACCAACAACAATTTGAAGAGAAATCAGCCACTCGCCGGCATAGAATCTACGCAGAATGCTACTAAAAATATAGCATTTCGCTTTGTGCTCTTGTCGCTGGCAGCGCTCTTTGCAGGTTGTGCCAGCAGGCCCATGCCTGCGCCCACACCCGCACCGCCTCCTACGCCAGCGTCAGCGCCCGTCTTCACGCCCCAGCCCACAACGGCTCCTGCACCGTCAGCTACAGCGCCAGCAGCTAGTGCGTCGCGCATGCCCTTGGTGGCCAGTTGGGCCGAATACCGCCGCCGTGCTGCGCAAATGATCATCGCAGCCAACCCAGGCGCTAGCTTCACTGGCCCTCAGCCTACACAATGGAGCGGGATTGCCACCGTCACCGTGATGCTGAACGCCGATGGCTCGGTGCGTGCGATGGATCTGATGCGCGGCTCGCGCATCTCGCCTGAGGTCAATGATCTCGCACTGGCCGCTGCCCGCCGCGCTGCGAATTACGGCCCCGTGAGCAATCTGCCCCAACCTTGGCAGTTCAACGAGACGTTTTTGTACAACGACAAGAACCAGTTTCAGCTCGTCACCATCGTGGAAGGCCGATGAGTCAGTACGCCCCAAGGCTGGTCGTGTGACAATCGCAGCATGTTCTTCACCATTCCCACGATCCTGACTTGGACGCGCATCGTCGCCATTCCGTTGATCGTGGGCGTGTATTACAGCGATGGCATGAGCATGCCCACCAAAAATCTCGTGGCCACCGTCATGTTCGTCGTCTTCGCGCTAACGGACTGGCTCGACGGCTATCTGGCCCGCAAGCTCAATCAAACATCGAGCTTTGGTGCGTTCCTTGATCCCGTGGCCGATAAGTTTTTAGTCTGCGCCGCTTTGCTCGTGCTGGTGCATATGCAGCGCACTGACGTATTCGTGGCCCTCATCATCATTGGCCGCGAAATTGCAATCTCTGCTCTGCGCGAATGGATGGCGCAAATCGGCGCGGGCCGCTCAGTGGCGGTACACATGATTGGCAAGCTCAAAACGGTGGCGCAAATGGTGGCCATTCCTTTCTTGCTATTTGATGGAAAGCTATTTGGCGTGATCGACACGCACCTGTGGGGCACATGGCTGATTTGGATTGCCGCCATCCTCACCGTCTGGAGCATGGTGTATTACCTGCAAAAAGCCCTGCCCGAGATTCGTGCGCGGGTGAAATGAAGCAGCAAGCCGACACCGCATGGCTGGCCGCCATGCCTTTTGTTTTTGTATTGATTTGGTCCACAGGCTTTGTGAGCGCCAAGCTGGCCATGCCGCATGCCAGCCCATTCTCCTTTCTCTGCGCGCGCTATGCCGCTTCAATCATTTGCTTCGGTATTTGGATTGCGTTGACAAGGCTCAGGCTCGATCAACCCACGCGGTCTTTGTGGCCGCAGAGCAAAGCGCAGTGGATGCATCTGGCCATTGCCGGCATCTTGATACACGCAGGCTACTTGGGCGGTGTGTGGGCAGCAGTCAAGCTGGGCATGAGCGCTGGCTTGTCGGCGCTCATCGTCAGCCTGCAGCCCATCGTCACAGCGCTTTGGCTCTCTTCGCGCGGCTCATCCATCTCAAAGCAACAGTGGCTGGGCTTGTTGCTCGGCTTAGTGGGCTTGGCCTTCGTACTGTCAGAGAAACTCGGCACGCTAGAAGTCTCGCTTATTCCCATGCTATGGATCGTGTTGGCCTTGGCATCGATCACTGTGGGCACGCTGTATCAAAAAGCGTGGGTGCAGCCCTGCGATGTGCGCACGGCAGTATTCGTGCAATTGCTCGCTGCTTTGGCCATCAGCCTGCCCATGGCTCTCTTTGAATCATTCGCGATCACGTGGCATCGCGACACCATGATTGCGCTGGCTTGGTCAGTGCTCGGCCTCACGATGGGCGCCAGCTCCCTCATGTACCTCATGATCCAGCGCGGCGCAGTCAGCCGCGTCACAGCCCTGCTCTACCTCGTGCCCCCCACCACGGCGGTCATCGCTTGGCTGATGTTTGGCGAGCGCATCACAGCCCTGATGGCCATCGGCATGCTCATTGCGGCATACGCGGTGTATTTGGTACTAAGGCAGGCATCCACGCCTCAATTTCAAGCGAAATAGGCCAGTAGCCGGTAAGAATACTGCGCGGGATGCTATCGAATTTATAGTGCTTGGGCATCATCGTTTCGCGCTATCTTTTGTACATTGACACGGTGGTCGCGATAGCTTTTGTACGCCATTCGGCATCGAGGCGCGGGGTGGGTGATGTGATGCGCAGCGCGACCATTCGCGCTCGCTTGAGAGATCGCATGCAAACCAAGTTAGTGATGTAAACCATGAAAGTGCGCCACAAAAGCACCTGCGCGAGGTGCACGCGGCGCAGCGCATCGCACGCCCCACGACATGGGCGAGCGGGTAGCGTGTGAAAGATCGTAGAGCACCACAATTTAAAGCAAAAGGTGTCACCACCAGACATAAAATCTACGTAGTTTGCTATTAAATACATAGCATCTCACCTCTCCCATGGCCTCGCCTTAAACCGCGCCATCAGATGCTCGCGCAGCAGTTGCACCCGCTTAGGCGTTTGCGCGCGAAAGGGCGCGAGCCATTGGATGTTGGCGTTGCGCATGGCATACTTGGGCAGCAGACGAATCAGTTGACCGCTGGCGATCAGTGGGGCTACATCCCACAAGCTGCGCAGCATGATGCCGCGTCCAGCTAAGCACCAATCGCGCACCAGCTCGCCCGAATTACTTACCAACGCGCCTTTGACCTTGATCGCATTGCTCGCCTGCACAGCCTCACCCTCAGCGCTGAGCAGCCACGTGCCGCTGGGCGTATCGCTCTCGCGCACCAGCAGGCAATCGTGCGCAGACAACTCCTCCACGCTGCGCGGCTTGCCTCGCGCTTTAACGTAAACAGGCGATGCCACCAGCACACGCTCATTCTTGGCAAGTAAAGTAGCCGACCATTGGCTCGTGCGATTCGCCTGCGGTGCCCACAGCCACACCGCCGCATCAAAACCCTCTGCCGCCAAATCTGGTAGACGCTCCGTGAGCTGCACATCAATCTTCACTTGGCGGTGTTGCATTTGAAAATCAGCGAGCGCCGCACCCAGCCAGATGCGGCCAAAGCCAAAGGTGGCGGCCAGCCGAATCTGGCCTGAGGGCTCGCGGGCTTGATCGCGCAAGGCTTCTTCTGCTTCGCTAAAGCCCGCCAGCAAAGCAGTCGCCCGCTCGCACAGCAACTCGCCCTCAGCAGTCGCAGCCACTCGCCGCGTGGTGCGGTAAAACAATTTCACGCCTAGCTTGGCTTCCAGTGCAGCAAGGCGCTTGGTCATGGCGGGGGCTTGGCTGCCTATCAGGGCAGCGGCTGCCGTGAGCGAGCCTGCATCGCGGATGCTGAGGATAAGTTCTAAATCGGCGCGTTCCATTATTTCCAAAATTGCAGCAATCGATTGCTTGATTATTGCTTTATCTTAAATCTAAACTCGCGCACAATCAAGCCATGTTTGACGGATTCACCCCTTTTACCTTTGAGCGCAACGGCGTCAAGCTGCAAGGCCGCACCGCGTTAAATGCACCCTGCGTTGGCCAGCCCTTGCTGCTGCTCCATGGCCACCCGCAAACGCATGCCATGTGGCACAAGGTCGCCCCTGAGCTGGCCAAACGCTTCAAGCTGGTGCTCATGGATTTGCGCGGCTATGGCGATTCTGGCCGCCCGGCCTACGACGATGCGCACGCGAACTACAGCAAGCGCGAGATGGCGCAAGACGCTATGGCCGTAATGCATCATTTCGGCTACTCGCAATTCAACGTGCTCGCGCATGATCGCGGCGCGCGCGTGGCGCATCGCTTGGCAGCTGATCATCCACAAGCCGTGCAGCGCATGATGCTGCTTGATATTGCGCCCACCTTGGGCATGTATGAAAACACGGGCCTAGGTTTTGCCAAAGCCTATTGGCATTGGTTCTTCTTGATCCAGCCCCCGCCTCTGCCTGAAGCCTTGATTGAGAGCGACCCGGTGCGATACATCCGCTCCGTGATGGGCAAGCGCCATGCGGGCTTGGCTGCCTTCGCGCCAGAGGCGATGCAGGAATACGAGCGCTGCATTCAAATCTCGGGCAGCGCGCGCGGCATTTGCGAAGACTACCGCGCCAGTGCAGGAATCGATTTAGAGCATGACCGCGCCGACATTGCTGCTGGTAAAAAACTAGCACTCCCTCTGCGCATCCTCTGGGGTGAGTATGGCGCAGTCGGCGCGAACTTTGATGTGATGAAGCTCTGGCAAGAGCGGGCAGCCCAAGTCAGCGGGCTGGCTCTCCCCTGCGGCCACTACATTGCCGAAGAAGCGCCTGCCGAGCTATTTGCCGAAGCACACAATTTTTTCTCACTTTAATTTCAACAAGGAATACACCATGAGCAAACATCGCATCGCCGTCATCGCAGGAGACGGCATTGGCAAAGAAGTCATGCCCGAGGGCATTCGCGTGCTAGACGCAGCAGCGCGCAAATTCGGCATCGA
Source organism: Allobrachymonas sp. (assembly GCA_043769055.1). Lineage (GTDB taxonomy): Bacteria > Pseudomonadota > Gammaproteobacteria > Burkholderiales > Burkholderiaceae_C > JANMDU01. The sequence continues at coordinate 3,842 of JAYVJQ010000066.1, read as the reverse complement.
TCTGCACTTCGATCATTTCGATTTCTCCAGCTGGGACTATTACGAAAAACACGGCAAAATGCTGCCCGACAACTGGAAAGACCAAATCGGTGGTCACGACTCCATCTTCTTCGGCGCAGTCGGCTGGCCTGACAAAATTCCAGATCATGTCTCGCTGTGGGGCTCGCTGCTCATGTTTCGCCGCGAGTTCGATCAATACATCAACCTGCGCCCCGCCAAGCTCATGCCCGGCGTGATTGCGCCCGTGGTCAAGCGCGATGGCTCGGCTTATAAAGCCGGCGAGATTGATTTTTACATCGTGCGCGAAAACACTGAAGGCGAATACTCCAGCGTGGGCGGGCGCATGTTCCCCGGCACGGAGCGCGAGATTGTGTTGCAAGAGAGCGTATTCACCCGTATTGGTGTGGATCGCGTGCTCAAGTTTGCTTTCGAGTTGGCGCAAAGCCGCCCAAAAAAGCACCTCACCAGTGCCACCAAATCCAATGGCATCTCCATTTCAATGCCCTACTGGGATGAGCGCGTCGTTGAAATGGCCAAAGGCTATCCCGGTTTGAACGTGGATAAATTCCACATCGACATCTTGACTGCGCATTTCGTGCAGCGCCCCAATTTCTTCGATGTGGTGGTAGCCAGCAATTTGTTTGGCGACATCTTGTCTGACCTCGGCCCTGCCTGCACCGGCACGATTGGTATTGCGCCCAGCGCCAATCTGAACCCCACCAAGAAATTCCCTTCACTGTTTGAGCCCGTGCACGGCTCAGCACCTGATATTGCTGGCAAAAATATCGCCAACCCGATTGGCCAAATCTGGACGGGTGCGATGATGCTGGAGCACTTGGGCTACAAAGCTGCGCACGATGCGATTTTGGCTGCGATTGAAAAAGTCATGCAGCCCGGCAGCCATGCCCCGCTCACACGCGATATGGGCGGCACGGCCAGCACGCAAGATTTGGGCATGGCCATCGCAGCAGCTTTGTAATTTGCGTTGGTGGCATGAGGCAGGCGCGCATAAGCCGCAAGGCTTGTGCGCGTCAAGTGCTTTCTGAGGCTGTGCAATGTTTCATCCGATTTCGTCGCGCTTGCGCTGCAAACCCAGAGTTGGTGCGGCTTGTAGACCATTTGGCTACATCGCTATTGACGAAAAAATTGAAGCGTTCGACGTATTCTTATCAGCCGAAATGCGCATAGAATCCAATTCCGCGCCCTTGCAAATTTGTAGGGGCAGCCAAACCAACAAACCATCTCAAACAACCCGTATTCAACCGAATCGCATCATCCCCCGAGGAGTCACAATGAACAAGACCGATCTGATCGAACACATCGCCAAGCAAGCTGATATTTCCAAGGCAGCTGCCACCCGCGCCCTCGAGGCCACGCTAGGCGCAGTCAAGGCCACCTTGAAAAAAGGCAACAGTGTTTCCATCGTTGGATTTGGCACCTTTGCCGTCGGCAAACGCGCTGCTCGCGCGGGCCGCAACCCACGCACTGGCGCAGCGATTAAAATCAAGGCTGCCCGCGTGCCCAAGTTCCGTCCAGGCAAAGCGCTCAAGGATGCGTTGAACTAAAGGCACAGAGTCGTTTCAAGTGGGGTGATTAGCTCAGTTGGTAGAGCGGCGCCCTTACAAGGCGTAGGTCGGCGGTTCGAGCCCGTCATCACCCACCACTTCAAACACACCACCACAAGGGCGAACGCGAGTTCGCCTTTTTTGTTATTTTGAATCGTTTTTGCAAGAGTTTTAGCCATGTTTGATTTCGTCCGCAAGCACACCAAGATCATGCAGCTGCTGCTGTTCATCTTGATTTTTCCCGCCTTCGCGCTCGTGGGCATCGATGGCTACAACCGCTTCAACGACCAAGGTGCCACTGTGGCCATGATTGATGGCCAAAAAGTCACCCAGCCCGAGTGGGATACTGCGCATAAAGCAGAAGTTGAACGCCTGCGCCAAAGCATGCCCAATCTGGACCCCAAGCTGCTCGATAGCCCCGAGGCCAAATACGCCACCTTGGAGCGCCTTGTGCGCGAGCGCGTGATGGCAGCCGCTGCTGCGAAGCTCAATCTGTCCACCAGCGATCAGCGCTTGGCCCGCGATTTGCAAGAAAACCCCAGCATCGCCGCGCTGCGCAAGCCAGATGGCAGTCTCGATGTGGAGCGCTACAAGCAACTGGTGGGCGCGCAGGGCCTCTCGCCCGAGGGTTTTGAAGCACGCGTGCGCCAAGATTTGTCGATGCGCCAAGTGCTCGCAGGAGTCAACGCCACCGGCCTGAGCTCAGGCGCGATAGTGGATCAGACCTTAGGCGCTTATTTTGAGCGCCGCGAAGTGCAAATTCAGCGCTTCGGCACGGCAGAATTTGCTGGCAAAATCACACTCACTGATGAGCAGCTCGATCAGTTCTACAAAACCAATCCTCAGCTCTTCCAAGCGCCCGAGTCGGCCAGCATTGAATACTTGGTGCTCGATTTGGATGCCGCCAAAAAAGGTATCACGCTCAAGCCCGAAGATGTGAAAAAATATTTTGATGAAAATTCTGCTCTCCTCTCCGGCAAAGAAGAGCGCCGCGCCAGCCACATCTTGCTCGCTGCACCCAAGAGTGCGCCAGCCGCCGAGCGCAGCGCCGCCAAGGTCAAGGCTGATGCACTCTTGGCTCAAGTCAAAAGTGCGCCTGATAGTTTTGCCGATGTGGCCAAGAAAAATTCACAAGACCCAGGCTCAGCAGCCAACGGCGGCGATTTGGATTTCTTCAACCGTGAAGCCATGGTCAAGCCCTTCTCAGATGCCGCCTTCACGATGAAAAAAGGCGATATCAGTGGCGTGGTGGAAAGCGATTTTGGCTACCACATCATCCGCCTGACCGACATCAAAGCCCCCGCGCAAAAAAGCTTTGAAGAGATGAAGCCTGAGATTGAGCAAACCTTGCTCAAGAGCCAAGCGCAGAAAAAGTTTGCCGAGCTGGCCGAAGGCTTTACCAATGCGGTGTATGAGCAGGCCGATAGCTTGAAGCCTGCTGCTGATCGCTTAGGGCTGCAAGTCAAAACCATTGCCAATATCCAGCGCACGCCTAGCCCCGGCGTTACTGGCCCGCTGGCCAACCCACGCTTTTTGAATGCGCTGTTCTCTGCCGATTCAGTCGAGAAAAAACGCAATACCGAAGCGGTAGAAACGGGTTCCAGCCAAATGATCTCTGGCCGCATCGTGCAGCATACGCCAGCGCGCACCCAGCCGCTGGCCGATGTGAAAGATCGCGTGCGTGAGCGCGTGTTAGCCCAGCTCGGCGCAGAAGCCGCTAAGAAAGAGGGCTTGGCCAAATTAGAGAGCTACAAAGCCAATCCTGCCAGCGCCAATTTAGGTGAGGCCATCACCCTCTCGCGCGAGCAATCGCAGCGGCTGCCCACGCAAGTCATCGAAGCGGCCTTGCGCGCCGATGCCACGAAGCTGCCCACCGTCGTCGGCGTTGATTTGGGTACACAAGGCTACGCCGTGCTACGTGTCAACAAAGTGCTGGAGCGCGACATCAAAACAGCCAACATCGCCCAAGATCGCCAGCAAGTGGGCACGTGGTGGACGAATGCCGAAGCCTTGGCCTATTACGAGACTCTCAAAGCCCGCTTCAAAGCAGACATCAAAGTCGCTAAGCCAGTGGCCAAGACGGGCGAGACCACGAGCGTTCAGTAAGCTGACACACACACCTCAGTTAACCGCCTTCCAGCGGTTATAATATTTTCTCTGCGGTGGCTGTAGCTCAGCTGGTAGAGTCCAGGATTGTGATTCCTGTTGTCGTGGGTTCGAGCCCCATCAGCCACCCCAAAATCTCCTAAGCTATTGATTCTCAATAGTTTTTCACTC
>JAYVJQ010000065.1:0-6974 GCA_043769055.1 Allobrachymonas sp. | reverse complement strand
ACCGCCAATGCCGCAAAAACCAACTTCGGCCTTTTTCTTGACACGGCTGCGCGTGAGCCCGTGCAAGTCACACGTCACGACCGCGTAGTCGGCGTCATGATGCCCGCGCAGGATTACGAAGCGATGCGGGCTTTTTATGCAGAGCGCATGATAACAACCATGCGCGAAATCGCCGCCGAAGCGAAAGCAGCAGGAATGACGGAAGCAATTCTCGAAGAGTTGCTCGCGGATGAAAGCTGAGCAGATTGCCAGCCGTACCTAGGCGATTGGTGATTGACACCAATGTCATCATCAGCGCAAATATTCTGAACACATGTACCAGCGCACGGCTGCTAGAGCGCGCCTTGCGATTCGAAATCCTAGTGATGTGCAAGGCGAGCTATGCAGAGGTGGCCAGTCGCCTGAACAAGCCCAAATTTGATCGTTATGTGTCGCTAGAAAAACGACAACATCAGCTGCGCAATCTCCACGATATCGCTTCGTGGCAACCTGATCCAGTGGCATTCCCCGGTGCGGTGCGTTGCAGAGATCCAAAAGACAATCTCTTCATCGATCTCGCTCTCCACAGCAAGGCCAGCATGCTGATCACGGGCGATCAAGATTTGCTCGTCTTGGCTAGCGAGCTGGCAACGCTCGGACTACAAGTGCTACAGCCTGCACAGGCTCTGGCGCTGCTTCAAACCAATTGATCACAAAATCGGTGCCAGCAATCTCTGCAAATTCTGGTCAATCTAGCGGATTACGCTACGCATCGTCGCAATCTGCTAGTTCCAATCCGCAGCACTTACAACGGCTTAAACAATGTTGTAGGTCTTTCCGATACCAAGCGCCCGTAGAACTCAACTGCGTATCTATCGGTCATTCCGCTTATGAAATCACAAATTAGGCGCTTCCTGCGAATATCTAAAGACTCTTTGCTGATTCAGCTGGTTTGTAAAGACTCAAACAATTCGCGGTAATCATCTGGCAAAAGCGCTGTACCCCCAGGGCCATTTAGAACATCGAATATTTTTTCAACAATTTCCCTGCCGCGTCTGTTGACAACAGCAATGCTGTTTGAAAGTATGACCAGTTCAAATGCCAAACGCTTAAGAACCTCTACTTGTTCTAACTGCTCCTTTGCCATTTGTATCTTTGATAGCGCCGGAACTGCACTGTTAAAGCTTACTAGCTCAACACCTTGCAGCGCATGATCAACAAGTCTTGAGGTGAATCGGGTACGAGCATATCCACTCAACGCCTGTTCGTCGGAAACAGTTTGTGCTTTAACTATGTTGTCTAAAAGGCTAGTTTTGTAGCCACTGTCTTTAAATGCCTGCTCCAAAAACGGTCCGAACAATGAATCAAGGCGTTGCACAAGCTTCTCTGCAGTAAAGTCAGCAATCGTTTTTTTAACGGCAGCCGTAACTCGGTCTGTAAGACCCTTTTCGTTCTTACGAATGTATGTAAGGAGCTTCAACGGGGTAAGGAAACCACATTTGAATGCGTCTTCGAGATCATAGGTTGAGTAAGCGATATCATCTGCCAAATCCATAATCTGACATTCAATCGTCTTAAACCCCCCAGATTCTAGGGGCGTATCATTCGTTATCTTAGATTTAACGATATTGATTATTTCCAACTCTGAGGCATAAAAGCCTTTTTGAAATTCTTGCTCGCTTTGTTTTTCTTCGATTTCAGCATCGTACTTAAGAACCGAAGCAATAGTTCTAGCACATAAATCAAGCCCTAAACGTAAATCCTTACCGTCGGTATCTATTGGATTCGTCCCGCCACCACTGATTCCGCGCTTCTCTATTTTTACAAGTAACCGCAGTGTTTGAGCATTGCCTTCAAATCCTCCTGCTCCTTGCATTTTCTCATTTAAAACCTCCTCTCCGTTGTGACCGAAGGGGGGATGACCTAGATCATGTGCGAGTGCCGCTGTTTGCACTAGATCGAGATCGATAGGATGATTTTTAAACTCTTCTCGGCAGTTGAGCTGTCGCGCAATTGCGTCTGCAATTTGTGCCACTTCGAGTGAGTGCGTTAATCTATTACGGAAAAAATCTGACTCACTCCCCGGGAATAGCTGCGTCTTACCTTGCAATCTTCTGAATGAAGCACTATGCAATAACCGAGCGTAATCACGTTTAAATGAACTGCGCGAGGGTGTTTCAGGTTCTGAGTCAGTGCTACTAAGCTGGCTCAACCTGTACCTATCTTGCCCACCATAGAGTGAACCGAAGGTCTTATTAGAAGATTTTGGCATTGAAATATGGAGTATTTCAAGCAGCCTGTCGTGTGCGTGTGGCAGCGGGTACTTGACGCTTTGATTGAGGCGACGAAGAGGCGATGGTCTTTTTCGATGTATCCTTATTGCCAGCCGGGGCGACGTAAGGCTGCCGATTTGGATTACTAAAAACCATTTTGCGATTTGCGACTTGTACCGCCCAGTCAAATACTTCTGAATTTGTTGCCATATACATTCCTGTAAGTTAAAGGGTGAGTGATCTGATAACGGCTCGCAACCTCAGTGCTATTAATAGGATAGCAAAAAATATTGCATAAACGAAGTCATTTAAGAGCTAAAAACGAAATGTTGCGTCCAAGCAACGAAAAATGCTTCTGTTTAGCATCATAGATAGCTACAAATAGTACCAGACGGAAAGGCTGCTGAATGACCATTTTCTAGGTGAAATTACTAACTTACAAATTCGGCGCCAGCAATCTCTGCAATTGTTCGGGCGTCTCGCCGCGCCGCTTGGCCAAATCTTGCAATTGATCGTCGCCGATTTTGCCGACGTTGAAGTATTGCGCTTGCGGGTGGCTGAGCATGAAGCCGCTCACGCTCGCGGCGGGGGTCATGGCCAGGCTTTCGGTGAGTGCCATGCCAATGTCTTCGCATTGCAAGACGCGGAACATGTCGCGTTTGGCGCTGTGGTCGGGGCAGGCGGGGTAGCCGGGGGCGGGGCGGATGCCTTGGTATTTTTCTTGGATCATCTCTTCATTGCTGAGCGCTTCATTCGCGGCGTAGCCCCATAAATCGGTGCGCACGCGGTGATGAAGCATTTCTGCAAAGGCTTCGGCCAAGCGATCAGCCAAGGCTTTGAGCATGATGGCGCTGTAGTCGTCAAGGTCGTCGGTGAAGAACTTTTCTTTCTTTTCTACGCCGATGCCTGCGGTGACTGCGAAGATGCCGATGTAGTCGTTTTTTAAGTCTTTTAGGCCACTAGCCGGCATAAAATCTGCGCTGAATGCTATTGAATTAGGAGTGATTGCTTTCGGGGCGATGAAGTCACTCAAGCAGCGACTAGGTCGCATCACGCCATCAATCATCTGTTTTTCTGTCTGTTGGCGCAGGCCATGCCAGGTCATGATCGGCTCGCCGCGCGCTTCATCGGCGTAGATTTCAATATCATCGCCCACGGCGTTGGCGGGATACAGGCCCACCACGCCCGAAGCCGTGAGCCAGCGACCTTCGATCAGGCGCTGGAGCATGCGCTTACCGTCGGCATACACGCGCACGGCTTCCGTGCCCACCACCTCGTCTTTCAAGATTTGCGGGAAAGGCCCAGCCAAATCCCAAGTCTGAAAGAACGGGCCCCAATCGATGTATTTGACCAGTTCGCTCAAATCAAAATTCTTGAACACGCGGCGGCCAATGAACTTGGGCGCTGGGGGTGTGTAAGCCGTCCAATCGAGCGGCGTTTTATTGGCGCGCGCTTTGGCAAGCGGCCACATCGGCGTTTGCTTCTTGTTAGCGTGAAGCGTGCGCACTTTTTCATAGTCTGCGTTCAGCTCGTCAATGAATTTGGCTGCTTGATCGGAGAGCAAACTCTGCGCCACGCCCACGCTGCGCGAGGCATCGGGCACATAGACCACCGGGCCTTCGTAATGTGGCGCGATTTTGACGGCGGTGTGAACGCGCGAGCAAGTTGCACCGCCGATCAGCAGCGGGATTTTCTTGATGCGGAAGTGATCGTCTTTCTGCATCTCAGCGGCTACGTATTGCATTTCTTCTAGCGATGGTGTGATGAGACCGGAGAGCCCAACAATATCCGCGCCTTCCACCTTCGCCCGCGCCAAAATCTCGTGGCAGGGCACCATCACGCCCATGTTCACCACATCAAAGTTATTGCATTGCAAGACGACGGTGACAATATTTTTGCCAATGTCGTGCACATCGCCTTTCACCGTGGCAATGATGATCTTGCCTTTGGTGCGCACATCTTGACCCGCCGCTTCCATCAGCAATTTCTCGGCCTCAATATAGGGCAGCAAATGCGCCACGGCCTGCTTCATCACGCGAGCTGATTTCACCACCTGCGGTAGGAACATCTTGCCCTGCCCAAACAAATCGCCCACGATGTTCATGCCATCCATCAGCGGGCCTTCAATCACATGCAGTGGCCTGCCGCCGCCTGCCTTGATGCCTTGGTAGCTCTCTTCAGTGTCCACCACAATGAAGTCGGTGATGCCATGAATCAATGCATGCGCCAAGCGGCCATTCACATCTTTTTCGCGCCAGACGAGGCGGGTGGACTCATCTTTAGCTGCACCCTTCAAGCCTTCGGCGGCTGCAACTAACTTTTCACCCGCATCAGGATCACGATTCAAAACAACATCTTCAACGAGCGAGCGCATGGCCGGGTCAATCTGCTCATACACACCGAGTTGCCCCGCGTTCACAATGCCCATGTCCATGCCCGCTTGAATCGCGTGGTAGAGGAACACGGTATGAATCGCCTCGCGTACATGGTCGTTACCGCGAAAGCTAAAGCTCACATTCGATACGCCGCCCGAGACTTTTGCGCCCGGCAAATTCGCCTTGATCCAGCGCGTGGCTTCGATAAAGTCCACCGCGTAGTTGTTGTGCTCTTCAATGCCGGTAGCAATCGCAAAAATATTCGGGTCAAAAATAATATCTTCAGGTGGAAAGTCAATTTCATCGACCAAGATGCGATAAGCCCGCTCGCAAATTTCAATCTTGCGGGCATAGGTGTCAGCTTGGCCTTTCTCGTCAAACGCCATCACCACGGCTGCCGCGCCATAGCGGCGCAAGAGCTTGGCCTGCTGCTTGAAAGCCTCCACGCCTTCTTTCATGGAGATCGAGTTGACAATGCCCTTGCCCTGAATACAGCGCAGCCCCGCCTCAATCACGCTCCATTTGGAAGAATCAATCATGATCGGCACGCGCGCGATATCCGGCTCGCTGGCAATCAGCTGCAAGAACTTCACCATGGCCGCTTGGCTGTCCAGCATGGCCTCGTCCATGTTGATGTCGATGATCTGCGCGCCGTTTTCCACCTGCTGGCGGGCCACGGCCAGCGCCTGCTCATACTCGCCATTCAAAATCATGCGGGCGAAGGCTTTGGAGCCTGTCACGTTCGTGCGCTCGCCCACGTTGACAAACAGCGTGCCAGTGCCAATCTTCACCGGCTCAAGGCCAGAGAGCAGCATGGGGGAAACAGTTGAAGAGGTTGGGGCGGAACTAGACACTGGGGCTCACCTGAAGAAAAAAGTATTCACTCGGTGAGCGCCGTTGTTCCAGAAAACTGGGCTGCGAGCCTGGCAAGGCCAAAAAACCTTGCTGCAACGCTCCTCGCAGGAGTATGATTTTACCTCTACTACCGCACCGATATGTTCAAAAAACTTTTCTCCCGCACTCCCGAAGACTTCAGCGCAACGGAGCAGCAAACCGTGTTGGATGAAGAGTTGCTGGAGCGCATGCGCAAAACCGAAGGCTCAGACAGCGCCGAGCTGGCCGCTGAACTGCTGGTCGCGCCCGGTGCCATGATGCGCCTCAGCTTGGATGAAGCCCGCATTGTGGTGAGCTACATGAGCCCACGTAAATTTGCCGAGGGCACGGTGTTTATCCAAGAAGGCGACAAAAACAACACCGATTACATGGTGCTCGTGCTCGATGGTGAAGTCACCGTAGAGAGCATCGTGGTCAGCCGCACCACGCCGGTAACCACCGCCGTGCTGGGCGCGGGTAGCCTGCTGGGCGAGATGGGCATTGTGGATGGCGAGCCGCGCTCCGCCACCTGCACCGCCACCAGCCCCGTGCGCGCCGCCATCTTCACGCGCGGCGCGCTTGAACAGCTCATGACCGAGCAGCCCGCCATTGGCGCGAAATTCATGATGTCGATTAGCCTGCGCATTGCCGAGAGATTGCGCGACACGGCTGACAAACTCAAGCTCTATGCTCAGCTCACGCAGGCCATGCAGCAAGAGATTGATCGTTTGATGCCGACTTGAGATTCAAAATCTAAGACAAAAAGTCAGGAACACAGAAAGCACAGAAATTACACAGAAGACACAGAAGAAAAACCAAAAAGATGTTGGGCTTTTTCTGTGTTTTCTGTGTAATTTCTGTGCTTTCTGTGTTCCTCTTCTTCTTTTCTCTCCCGCCACACCAACCCCCACCGCACACGGGGAAAACCCGCCCCCGCGTAAAATGCGCCCATGAGCACTACTGAAGCCCTTCATCCTGTTGTCCGCGAAGCACAATCTCAAGAAAATTACAACGCCTCGGCCAAGCAAAAAGCTGCGGCTAAGTTGAGCCGCATTCCCATCAAAGTCGAGCAAGGCGAGCTACTCAAGAAGCCCGATTGGATTCGCGTCAAAGCCGGCTCGCCTTCCACGCGCTTTTACGAAATCAAGCAAATCCTGCGTGAGCACAAGCTGCATACCGTGTGCGAAGAAGCCAGCTGCCCCAATATCGGCGAGTGCTTTGGCAAAGGCACAGCCACCTTCATGATCATGGGCGATAAGTGCACCCGCCGCTGCCCGTTTTGCGATGTGGGCCATGGCCGGCCCGATCCGCTCGATGCGGATGAGCCGATGAATTTGGCCAAAACCATTGCTGCGCTCAAGCTCAAATACGTGGTGATCACCAGCGTAGACCGTGATGATTTGCGCGATGGCGGCGCAGGCCATTTTGTCGCTTGCATAGAGAAAATTCGTGAGCTGTCTCCTCAAACCACCAT
>JAYVJQ010000064.1:0-4359 GCA_043769055.1 Allobrachymonas sp. | reverse complement strand
GTCGCTGGCGCAAGCAAGAATGGCAACATCGAGATTCGCACCAGCTCAGGCATCAGCAGCAACAACAACGAGCAGATGTTCAGTCCCTTCGCTGCTGTCAGCCTCAGCATCGAAGAAGCTCCCAACCCTAACGGCGGCAACATCACCGTCGGCACAGTCGATGGCTTGGCTGGCTTGACCACCACGGCGGTAGGCGATGTAAATTCGCCGCAAATTCGCTTGACCACCGGCTCTGGCGCGTCTGCCCCCTACAGCGTGAGCAACGATGGCTCAGCCGGCGCAAGCGGTGGCCATGGCGGCAACATCACCGTGAATCAATCCATCGTGGCCGCTGGCTCGGTGAATCTGCAAACTGGCTATGGCGGCTATGGCGGCTATGGCAGCTATGGCGGCTCATCAGGCCGGGGCGGCGATGGCGGCGCGGGCGGCAATGGCGGCAGCATTGAAGTGAATGCCTCCGTCACAGCAGCGCAAAGCATTTTCATGCGCACCGGCGGCATGGGCAGCGGTGGCGGTGGGGGCGGTCGCTCTTACCAAGATGAAATCACCACCATCGGCGGCAATGGCGGCGCAGCCGGCGCTTCCGGCAGTATCACCATCAACGCTGCTGTGGAAAGCACAGGCAGCGCCGTGGTGCTCGAAGTGGGCGGCTATGGTGGCTATGGTGGCTCAGGCGGCTATGGCTACTATGCCTCGGGTGGCGCGGGCGGCGCAGGCGGCAGGGGTGGAGATGTGACGATCAATGCCACGGGCAGCGTAACGGGCTATGAAGCTGATGATGGGTACGCCGCCGTGGATATTCGTGCCGGCTCTGGCCGCTCTGGCGGCAATGGCGGCTATGCCGAATATGGCAACTTTGGTGCCAGCGGCAATGGCGGGCAAGGCGGCCATGTGCGGATCAATGGCAGCGTGAATGCCGTGGACGGCACTGGCGCTGTGTATGTGCGAAGCGGCTCGGGCGGCAATGGCAGCCAAGGTATTAACGGACGATATAACTTTGATAACTCCACCTCTTATCAAGCCACCGCAGGCGGCGCAGGCGGCAATGCAGGCGATATTACCGTGGCTGCAACCATCACCAGCGAGCAGGGCATTGAACTACAAGGCGGCTCGGGCGGCGCAGGTGGCCGCGGCGGCAGTAGCGCCTACGACTACGAAATGCAAACCTACGGCCCTGGCGGCGCGGGTGGCCAAGGCGGCGCGGGTGGCAATGTCACTGTGGCGGCTGCTGGCAGCCTCAATGCCTTGGGCTTTTACAAAGGCGATAGCATCAGCATCCGGGCTGGCTCAGGCGGCGCGGGCGGGCTCAGTGGCAGCAACAAGGCCGCGAGCGTCGGCGGCGTGGCTGGCAATGGCGGCCATGGCGGCACGGTGCTGCTCGATGGCAGCTTGACTGCGGTCGGCGACATCTCTGTGGCATCGGGTGGCGGTGGCTACGGTGGCTACGGTGGTTATGGTGGTTATGGTGGTTATGGTAGTTCTGGCGGCAATGGCGGCAACAGTGGCGATATCATCGTCAACGCAGCGATTACCAGCACTGGGCGCATAGCCAATGAAGAGCTGGATTTGCAGGCGGTGGCGGGCAGCGTTCGCTTGAATACGGGCTATGGCGGCGGTGGCGGCATTGGTGCACGTGGGGCTAGCTCGAACAACACCCCCACTTCGGGCGGAAACGGCGGCAATGCGGGCAACAGTGGCAACATCACAGTGAATGCAGCCGTGGTGGCGCATGGCGAGATTGATGTGCAAACCCATGGCAGCCAATCTGCTGGCTATGGCAGCTATGGTGCGAGTGGTCCTTACTACTTTGACAACTTCAATGGCAATACCATCCCCAACGGCGCAGCGGGTGGCAATGGCGGAAACGGCGGCCATGGCGGCAACATCACCATCACCCCCAAAGGCAGCTTGACTGCGCATAGCTTGCCCGGCATTGATGAGCCCACTGGCTCGATCTACATCAGCACAGGCAGCGGCTCAAGCGGCGGTGGCGGCGGCAGTGGCGGCCAAGGCGCTTACGGGCAAGATGTCAACGGATACACCACCTCCGGCGGCGCAGGCGGCAACTCTGGCAACTCTGGCAATGCAGGCCGCTTGGCCATCAATGGCAACATTCGTGCCGATGATGCCATCACGATCAGCGTGGGCAATCCAGGTTACGCACCTCCAGGTGGGCCTGGTGGCAATGGAGCAAATGATACGTCTGGCGCATATGGAGCGAATGGTATTGCGGGCAGCCAGCCAGACATCCAAGCCCAAGGCAAAGTGAGCGCGGGCGGCGTGTTTTCTTTAAACAACGGCACTTGGCGGCAAATTGGCGCAGACATGCCTGGCAGCGCAGCTTTAGGCACCGCCGCTGGTGTGTTGCCCGATTTTGAAGCCAAAGATTTCCGCTTTAACTCTGAAAGCGCCAATTTCATTCGCGCCCAATCGGGCGATGGCTCAGCAGCCGCGCCTTATGTGATCAAAGATGCGTATGGCCTGCAAGGCGTGGCCAGCAATCTGATGCTCGATCAAAACGTGGTCTTGGGCGGCAATATTGATGCCAGCGGCACGCAATATTGGAACGGCAACAGCTCCATGCAAATGCAACCGCGCAGTTTGGTGATCATAGGAGACGACGGCCCCTCCAGCCCTGAAGGCTTCCGCCCGATTGGCTCGCTTAGAGGCGGCAACGATTGCGAAGGCCCGTGCATTAGCTCCTTCGCCAGCTTCGATGGCCCCGGCAGCAACGGCAGCGGCCCCTTCACTGGCACCTTTGATGGCAAAGGCTTTGCGATCAGCGGCCTGACGATCAATCGCCCCACCGAGAATAATGTAGGCTTGTTTGGCGCGGTCTCAGGCTTACCATCGAATGATTTCAGGATAGCTGCTTTCTCCGACGCACCCATGCTGGCAGCCGGCACGATTCAAAACGTGTCAATCAACAACGCCAACATTACTGGTGGCAGCAATGTGGGCGCTTTGGTGGGCACGGCTAATGGCGCGACGATTGATCGCGTGTATGTGAACAATGCGACAGTGAAGGGATCAAACCAGCAGACGCGGTACACTGAGCAATGGATTGGAAACGGAGATGGAGATGGAGATGGCGGCTGGATAGGTTTTTTTGAGCCCGTCTCCTCCTCCAACGTCGGCGGCTTAGCAGGCCAAATCACCTACACCACACTGTCGCGCAGCTACAGCACAGGCGAAGTGCGTAACGTGGATACGCGCCCAGAGACGGAGGGTAGCGCTGCCACAGGCGGCTTGGTAGGCTACGCAAATGTCAGCACGATCAGCGAAGCCTTCAGCTTCAGCTCAACCACAGGTCAATACAATGTGGGCGGCTTGGTCGGCGCAGCCAACTCCACCGACCTCACAAATGTTTATGCAACAGGCGCAGGCCGTGGCAGCGATTCACCTTCAGGTGTGAGTGGCACACAAAATGTTGGCGGCTTGGTGGGCGGGATGGATGGCGGCAACCTCTCGCAAGGCTACGCAACAGCAAAAATCAGTGGGCCAGGCGGTAACTCTGGTGCGCTGATCGGTGTCGCCGACGGCGCGAGCTTGTCGAACGTCTATTGGGATGCCACGAGCTCTAACACCACGAGTTTCATAGGCGAAGGGAACACGAGTGGAACAACCACTCAACTCACCAGCAACTTCAACAGCGCCGATAGTTACAGCGGCTTCAACATCACCGGCGCTCCCGGCAGCTCCATCTGGCGCATCTATGAAGGCAACACCCGCCCTCTGCTGCGCACCTTCATGACCTCGGCCAGCTTCGACAGCGCCAGCAGCACCCGCGTGTATGACGGCAACACCACGGTTTTAGGCAGCACGCCGCCGCCGGTTGTTGCAGCGAGCACCCCGATTGACGCGCAGATCAACCCCACCAGCACCGTGAATGCCAAAAACGTTGGGCAATACAGCGTGGGCGTGTGGAGCACGCAGCTGGGCTACGATTTGGCCGGCAACATCAATCTGGAGATCACCAAACGCGATGTGAGCATCGCTGGCATGACCGCTGGCAACCGAGATTACAACGGCAACCGCGATGCCAGTTTGTCGGGCGGCAGCATCGCAACTGGCGTGAGCGGCGAAAGCTTGGGCTTTAGCGGCGCAACAGGCCAATTCAGTCAAGCCAACGTCGGCAACGCCTTGGCCGTCACGGTCAGCGGCGCTACGCTGCAAAACGGTGAAGGCAGTGGCTTGGCCTCCAACTACAACCTGACCGGCCAGCCGACAGGTTTGACCGCGAACATCCGACCCAAAGATGTGAGCATCGCCGGCATGACAGCGCAAAACCGTGATTACAACGGTAATCGCGTGGCAACGCTGCAAGGCGGCAGCATCGCTACCGGAGTCGGCAGCGAG
>JAYVJQ010000063.1:0-2690 GCA_043769055.1 Allobrachymonas sp. | reverse complement strand
TTTTCCAATCAAAAAAGAAGCTATTTTAGCCAGTACACGGGATGGAATATGCGTGGAGTGCTATTGATTTAGTAGCGATGAACTTTTTGACTGCTTGCAATCCTCCAGCTTCAACATCACAAGCTATCATTCTGCGCATGAAAAATACAACGATCATTCAATCCGTGGCTGCAACTCTTACTCTCAGTGCAGCCTGCGCCGCACAAGCTGGCCGCCCGCTTGTGGTGGACGATGCCAATACCAACGACAAAGGCGCAGGCCATGTAGAAGTGTGGGTCGCGCGCGATGCGGGCAAAGCCACCAGCGTGTTCATCGCGCCGGCCTACGCGCCGATTGATAACGTGGAGCTGTCTGCCGTGCTTGCGCGCGACACCACCAACCATCTCTCCGCCCAAGCGCTGCAAGTCAAATGGCGCATCACACCTAGCCAAGAAAAAGGCTGCAACTTCGCCACCGTGCTCGGCATCACGCATGCATCAGGCGGCGGCAGCAATCCGTTTTACCTCAATGGCAATGCCAGCTGCAATGGCCTGGGCCCCGTCAGCGTGCACGCCAACATCGGCTTCACCAAAGCCAGTGGCTCATCGGCCATCAAAACTTGGGGTATCGCCGCCGAAATGCCCTTGGGCAGTGTGACCAGCCACATCGAAGCCTTCGGCGCAGAAGGCGCAAAACCCACCCTGCAACTGGGCGCCCGCACCCAAATCACCAAAACCATCCAGCTCGACGGCACAATAGGCCGCAGCTCTGGCGAAACCATCTACTCCGTGGGCCTGAAATTCCAGTTCGGATGGCCTGACATCATGCGCTGAGCAGCCCAGATCAGTTGCTCACCACTCACCCTGCAAAGGCGCTGCTTTTGCAGGGTTTTTTGTTGAGAAAAACAAGCGATTTTGGCCAGAAGCCGGCATGGAATATGCGCGGAGTGCTATTGAATTTGTAGTGAATATTTTAGGTTTATATGTTAAAATAAACAGTATATTTAAATCCAGTGTAACAACTCATTGAGGCTGCTCGCTATGAATCAACTCGCCACAACCGATTTCGCAGGTATCGTTCAACTCATTGCCAGCGCCAAGCAACGCGCTGTTGCGGCGGTCAACACTGCGTTGATTGATTTGCATTGGCAAGTTGGCGAAATTATTAGCAAGAAAATCGCCTCCGCAGAGTGGGGCGATGGCGTTGTAAGCGAGCTTGCAGCCTACATCGCTCAAACCCAGCCGGGTCTGCGCGGGTTTACACGGCCTAATTTGTTTCGCATGCGCCAGTTTTACGAGGCATACAGGGATGACGCAATTGTCTCAGCACTGCTGAGACAATTGCCTTGGACGCATAACCTCACGATCCTTACCCAGTCCAAACGCCCTGAAGAGCGCGAGTTTTACCTGCGCACAGCTATCAAAGAAAAATGGAGCAGCCGCGAGCTAGATCGCCAGTTCAAAGCAGCCTTATTCGAGCGCACCGTGCTGAATCCCATAAAAGTCTCACCAGCGGCGCGACTTTTAGACCCCACCGCCCTCAGCGCCTTCAAAGATGCCTACATGCTCGAATTCCTCGGCCTGCCAGAAGCCCACAGCGAATCCGATCTTCACAAAAACCTCCTTACCAAGCTCAAAGCATTCCTCTGCGAACTAGGCCGAGATTTTTGCTTCATCGGCTCAGAATTCCCCGTGCAAGTAGGCGCGCGAGATTTCGCTCTCGATCTGCTCTTCTTTCATCGCGGCCTCAATTGTTTGGTTGCCATCGAGCTCAAAGTAGGCCGCTTCGAGCCCGAATACCTCGGCAAACTCAGCTTCTACCTAGAAGCCCTAGATCGAGACATCCGCAAACCCCACGAAAACCCCGCCATAGGCGTGCTCCTCTGCGCCAGCAAAGACGACGAAGTCGTCGAATACGCCCTAAGCCGCACCGCCTCCCCCGCTTTGATCGCACAATACGAGACGCAGCTGCCGGATAAGGCGCTGCTGCAAAGCAAGTTGCATGAGTTTTATTTGCAGAATACGAGCTCAAATGGCTAAATTTTGAAGATTTTGAATAGATGCTTTTGAAGCAACTTGGGGCGATGCGCGCAGTACCAAGGCTGCCAACGAAAGGGCAAAAGCCGCTAAAGCGCACACAACCCGAAATGCATTGGCTTGATTCCATTGATCTCGAATGCTAGACCAATTGCTGGGTAGGGCGGCGGGGTTCCAAGCCTCGGTGATGGCGTTGAGTGGCAGATTCACTTCTCGTGTAAATAAGATGATGCCAGCGACATAAACCACGGCAGCAAGAGCCAGCAATTTGAACGATCCCGTTTTGCGGTGCTTTAAATTTGCCAAGAGTGCCACGCCGGATACACCGCCGCCACCAAAGAACAGTGCAAAAAACCAAATATGGCGCACGTTTTGGTTGAACAAAGATTGCATCGTGGCATAAGTAGCGCCATCGACCTTCATCATGGCGATATTGATGTTGAAGCTGTAAGTCCAAAAGAAGCCAGCCATCAGACCAAAGACGATGATGGCAAGTGCCAGCGTAAGGTTTTCAATCGGCGAATAAGTGGCTTGATGGGTGGGGTGCGTGGTCATGTGTCAGCCCTTCATGTGTTTTGTGTTGATGAAGCGACTGTGCGATGCCTGAATCAAGCCCGATTGAAGCTGCGGTAAAGTTGCGTAAACCCACGCATCATGTTGAAAAGCAAATCCTCC
>JAYVJQ010000062.1:0-6673 GCA_043769055.1 Allobrachymonas sp. | reverse complement strand
CACTTTTGCAATCATCGCAGGATCGATAAAACCCAAACAAGCATCGGTAGGTGTGATCAAAAAACCATCGTCCAGTTTCACACTGATGTTGCCGGCCGTAGCATGCACATAGCCACGCTCGAACAGGCTGCGGCCTACTCTGCAAATTTCTTCTCGCGCGTGGGTTTCGTTCATGGCAGCAGTGTAAATGCCTTGGTGAAGAAATCATCGCTGCCGAAATTACCGGATTTCAGAGCCAGATGGATGCTCTTAAGTTCTGGCAAATGCGACCGGGCATAGCACCAAGGCACGCCTGGATCGATTTGTGGCCCGATTTGCATCTGCTCGACCCCTAACGCCTGCACACATGCGCCCGAGGTCTCGCCGCCAGCCACGATCAACTGACCGACTCCGGTTTGTACCAATTCTTTTGCAATGCTTGCAAGTGCATGTTCGACCATTGCCCCGGCTTCGGTGACACCCAACTTGCTTTGGATCGACTTGACCGCATCGGGCTGCGCCGTCGAGTAAATCAACACGGGGCGATCACCCACATGTTCAAGCGCCCAAGCCCGAGCTTTTGACACCACGTCTTCTCCAGAGGCCATGCTGGCTGGATCCAACGCAAACGCTGGCAGTCCTTGGGCGATGAAGGCTTTAACTTGGGCGTTAGTAGCCGCCGAGCAACTGCCAGAGATGATGGCGCAAGCTCCTTGCGCTTTTGGCAATTCGCTGGCCTGCGAGGAGGGTGCAATGCCGTGGTTCTGCGGCAAACCGATTGCCACGCCAGAGCCCGCCACGATCAAAGTCATATCAGCAAGGGCACTTCCCAAGCGCATCAAATCCTCATTGCTCAAAGCATCCACAATCGCGATCTTGTGGCCAAGGCCGCGCTGGCGTGCAAACTCTGCGCGGATGGCAGGCGCTCCTGCCATCACATGCCGATAGTCCACCAAACCGACGGATTGCTTGCATTGCGCCTGCATGACGCGCACGAGGTTGGAATCTGTCATCGGCGTAAGCGGATGGTGCTGCATACCGCTCTCGCTGAGCAGCACATCGCCTACAAAGAGATGACCTTTGAAGACCGTGCGGCCAGTGTCTGGGAAGGCGGGTGTGGCGATGCAAAAATCGGTGTGTAAGGCTTGCATCAGCGCCTCAGTCACTGGGCCAATGTTGCCTTGCACTGTGCTATCAAAAGTAGAGCAAACTTTAAAGTAAATCTGCCGGGTACCCTGCGATTGCAGCCATTTCAAGGCTTGCAATGATTGCTCTACGGCTGCCTGCGCTGCTATGGTGCGCGATTTGAGCGCAATCACTACCGCATCGGCTTGAAGATTGAGCGGTTTAGACGGCACGCCATTGAGCTGTACCACGCGCATACCAGCCTTGACCAAGTTGTTGGCCAGATCAGTTGCTCCAGTGAAATCATCCGCAATGCAGCCCACTCGCAAGGCTTGAGTCATGTTGTTTTCCAGTGTGGATCAGGCTTCAATTCGCGTCAAGGTGCGCACTGTTTTGCGCAACACCTGCGAGGCGCTTTTCGTATTGAAATCTAGAAAATGCGGCATTTTAAGATGCGCATCAAAATCCTTGGCTTCGCGGTACACCTCGTAGAGAAAAACATGCGTTCTTTCTGAGTTGTCGGTACACACATCAAATTGCAAACAGTTTTCCTCAAGCTCCACGGAGGCTTTGGCGTTGGCCAGCATGCCCACCATGAACGCATCGAATTGCGCGGGATGAATTTCAAAATCAACAGTGACGATAAACATCTTGCTTCCTTAACCGAAAGAGGCTATCAATCGGGGTAGCCACGCGGTCAGCTCCGGCACATAGGTGATCAGCATCACGACGCTGAAGGTTGCTGCCATCATGAGCCATAAGTGCTGCGTGATCTCACCAATCGAAGCTTTCGCAAGTTTTGCCGCGACAAACAATGTCCCCCCCACTGGCGGTGTGTAAAGCGCAATCGCTAAGTTGGCCGTCATGTTCACACCCATGTGAACCAAATCCATCTTGAAGGCCATCGCCAAAGGTAAGAATAAGGGGGCAGCCATCAAAAGCGCTGGCAATGGCTCAATAAAGATACCGAGCAGCACCAAGGCCACGTTGAGCATGATCAAAAACACCCATTTCACATGCGCCACGGAGCCTACCCAATCGGCCAACTGCTGCGCCACACCCTCTGCTGTGATGAGCCAAGCCAGTGCGCCGGTTGCGCCGATCACGAGCATCACCGTGGCGCTGGTCATGAAGGCTTTGAGCAGCAAATGGGGAATGTCACTCAGCTGCAAATCGCGGTAAACAAACATCGAGATGATCAAGCCATACACCACGGCTACCGCAGCAGCTTCGGTGGGCGTGAAGTACCCCGACCAAATGCCGCCGATGATGAACACCGGCATCAAGAGAGCAGGGCCTGCGCTGAGGGCTGCTTGATAAATTTGCTTGAGCGAGGCAGGCTTTCCGCCCGTATCTACGCCCGTTTTGCGGCCATGCCACATGCACACGGCAATCAAAGCCGCAGCAGAAATAATGGCTGGCACTAAGCCCGCCATCGACAAGGTGCGCATCGACACGCCCGAGATAAATGCATAGACCAAGAAAGGAATCGACAAAGGCATGAGCAAGGCCAGTGTGCCTGCCACTGCTACCAAAGCCGCCGCGAAACCGCGTGTGTAGCCTTTGGCCAGCATGGCAGGAATGACCAAAGAGCCAATCGCCGCAGTATCTGCAATGGCAGAACCCGAGACGCCACCAAACAGCAGGCAAGAGATCACCGTGACGATGCCCAAGCCGCCTGGCAGCCAGCCAAACAGCACATTGGCAAACTCCACAATGCGCTTACCCACACCGCCTTGGGCCAGCAACTCGCCGGTGAACACGAACAAGGGGACTGCAATCAAAATGAAGGGCTCAACGCCGCCAATAAATGACAGAAACACACTCTCCAGCGGGTATTGCATGCCATAAATGCCCACAATGCCCACCGTGGTGGCAAGCAGGGCGATCATGAGCGGAATACCGGCGAGCGCCAAGGCGAAAAACGAACCAAAAATGACGAGGGATAGCATGATTTTTCTTCCCTTAAATATCTGTGGGGTAGCGCTGATCGCGCGGCACACCGCGCAAGATCAGCCATAAATCCCAAGCGATGAAGAGCGCCATCAAGCCAATACCCAAGGGCATGGGAATGTATTGCCACGCCATGGGCCACTCTAAAGTAGTGAGCACGTTGTCCCAGCCGCCTTGTACGATACGCATACCAAAAAACAAGACCACAGCCAGCAAAGCAAGGCTGAACAACTGCACCGCAGCATCAGCCCAGCGGCGCTTGGCAGGCGTTAATTTATCGAGGAATTCATTGATCGCCATGTGCGCACCACGCTGGGCCGCTGCTGCGCCGCCCAAAAAAGTCACCCAGACCATGAGCAGCTCACCTAACTCAGTGAGCCAAGCCAAATCTTTGCCGAAAGCATGCAAAACGACATTCAGGAAAATCAGCGCTGCCAGCGACCCGCCAATTAATATGACAGCCCAGTCCACAGCCTTGCCGACATAGCGCAGCCATGCTGGAGGCTGCACGATGACCGGGTGCAAGTCTGCGAAATCTGGACTCACGGATGAAGTGGGCGCTGCTAGCATCTGATTTTCCTTTTGTGCTACTTACTTGACTGCTTTGCGAATCGCAGCGGTTTCTGCAAGAACTTGGTCGACGTCTGCGCCGTACTTCTCGCGGGCCTTGGCGTACACGGGGTCAACCGCTTTTCTGAATGCAGCGGTATTGGGCTTACGATTGATCACTGCCCCCTTACCCTGCATTGCAGCCAGCAGAAACTCGTCGTTATCCTTGATCATGTTGCGCTGGAAGGGCGCAACTTCGCGAGCAGCGCGCTGCACGGCCTCTTGATCCGCTTTTGACAGGCGCTGCCAAGTTTTTTCTGAAATCGTCAGCGGCGTTGGGCTGTAGACGTGATTGGTCAAGGTCACGTGTTTGGCTACTTCATAGAATTTGTTGGTCGCAATCGTGTCAATCGGGTTTTCTTGACCCGCCACAGCGCCTTGCTGTATAGCCAAGTACACCTCAGGCAAAGGCATGATTTGAATGCCAAACCCCATGGCTTCAAGCTGCCAGCGCATCATCTCGTTGGGGAAGGTGCGCAGTTTTTTGCCTTTTGCATCATCTGGCCCGTTCAGTGGATCTCGTGTGGTCATGCTGCGAAAGCCAGCTTCCCAAGTGGCTAAAAAGCGGAAACCTTTGGCAGGAGCTTTGTCAAATTGAGCTTGAAGCCATTTTGATTCGTCGTAGAACTTCCAGCCTTGTGCGTAGCTGTCGATGATGAAAGGCATCATGGTCAGATTCAGGGTAGGCACTTGGCTTGCATAAGAGCCGGTCGATGAGACGGTGAAGTCAATACCGCCTAGTGCCAATTGCTCAATGTTCTTAGGATCGTTGCCCAATTGGCTACAGCAAAAAACTTGCACTTTATAACGACCTTGGGTGTAGCTTTCCACCTTGCGCGCGAATACCTGTGCAGCGGCTTGTCTGGCACCGGATTGTTGGTCGGTATGGCTGAATTTCAGCACTGTTTGCGCCTGCGTCGCGCTGGCGCAGAGCAGCGCTGCGAGCGCCACAGATTTGAAGCTAAATGAACGTAAAGTCATGAGAGTCTCCTTCTAGAAAAACACAGGTTAAAAAATCAATGAAACGGATTCAGCGGGATTGCTGGGGGTTGAAAGTTTTCAATTTCGATGCGCTGACCGCTTGCGTGTGAGGCGTATACGGCTTCTTGAATCAAGAGATTGCGCAAATAATCGCGGGCTGTATTCTCAATGGTTTGATTCGTGCGCAGGCGATCAACAACATGCTGCTGCAAAACAGCGCAAGCGCCGCCACCGAACTGCACGTCACTGCCCTTGTCGTAGGGCAATACCTGCTCCTTGTCATGGTGAGGCTTGAAGTGCAAACCCGCATCGCCATCTAAGCGGAGCACACCTTTTTCGCCTTCTAGCCACAGCTCACCCAGCGTGCGCCGGGGATTCTCAGCCACATGATCGTTCAAGCGATTGCCATCAAAATTGCCGTGCAACCCACTTTTGAATTCGAAATGAATGAAGCCTGCATCTTCTCCTGCAATCACCGGATTGATGCGGCGCAGGCGGGCATACACCGCATGCACTTCGCCGCAGAGATAGCGAAATGTATCGATGTAATGCACGGCTGTTTCTGCAACCAGCAGGCGCGGCATTTTTTGGAAATACGGTTGGCGGCTGAGATATGCATCAGGCCCTTGCCCATCTCCCGTGCGCAGGCGAAAGCTGATGCCGTGCAACGAGCCCAGCAGGCCTTCATCGATCAAGCGGCGAATTTCTCTGAACCAAGGCATGAAGCGGAAATTCTCATGCACTATCAAGGGAACGCCCGCTTGCTCGGCATAGCGCGTGATCGATTCAGCCTCTGAGTAGCTCGTGGCAAAAGGCTTTTGGCAAATCACCGCAATGCCTTTGTCCACTGCTTGCTCCACCAAATACCGATGATGGGCAGGCGGCGTGACGATATCGACCAAGTCAATCTGCTCTGCTGCCAGCATCTCTTGCGCGCTGCTATACGCATGCGCAGCACCAAACTGCGCTGCCGCAGCTTGTGCTTTTTGCTCATCCAGATCGCACACCGCTACCAGCTCAATGCCGGGCATGTGCTGCCAGCCGTGCAAATGGAACTGGCTGAAATAGCCAGCGCCCATCACGGCGACGCGATGAACAGAAATCTCTTGTTGACTCACGCAGGCACTCCAACCGGGGCATTCGCCTTGAGATGTGCCAACACAGCCTCTGTGACTTGAGCTGTGCCACTCTTGCCACCAAATTCAAAGGGGCGGATGTTGCCGTGTGCGAATGCATGCTCCACAGCAGCTTCAATGGCTCGCGCGCCATCCGCCAATGCGGGATCACTATGCTTCACAGACAACCAATCAAGCATCATCGCCGCCGACAAAATCATGGCGGTGGGGTTGGCTTTGCCTTGGCCCACGATGTCGGGCGCTGTGCCGTGGGCAGGCTGGAAGAGGGCGTGTTTGTCGCCAATATCACCAGAAGGGGCCATGCCCATGCCGCCGACCAAGGCTGCAATCAGATCCGACAAAATATCGCCAAACATGTTTTCTGTGACGAGCACGTCATACGTCCAAGGCTTCATCACGAGATTCAGTGCCATCGCGTCCACATAGGCGCTGTCGGACTTCACACCAGGATATTTCGCCGCATGCTCTTCAAAAATCTTGCGCCAAAATGCCATTGAGGTGAACACATTGGCTTTGTCCACGTTGGTCACGCGGCCTGCGCGGCCTTTATGAGCGGCGCGTTGCTCTGCGAGTTTGAAAGCGAATTCGCAAACGCGCGATGTGCCGTGGCGAGAGATTTTTTGCGTGTCATACGCCACTTCATCGCCTTCCATTTGACCGCGCCCTCGCGCATAAAAAAGACCCTCGGTAGATTCGCGCACCAGCACGAAGTCGATTTCCGACGCGCGTGGATCGGCCAGTGGAGTAGGCAAGCCTTTAAACGTGCGGATCGGGCGCACGCCCGCATACAAGTCAAACCGGAAGCGCAAATCGAGCTGAGGAATGATCTCCGTGCCATCAGCTCCTCGTACATGAGGCAAGCCCATGGCACCAAACAAAATCGCATCGGC
>JAYVJQ010000061.1:0-23433 GCA_043769055.1 Allobrachymonas sp. | reverse complement strand
AAAAGATTTTGATGAAGTGATCATCGCCACGGGTGTGCTCCCGCGCGACCCCAAGATCGCTGGGCAGGATCATGCGAAGGTGCTGAGCTATATCGAGGTATTGCGCGATAAGAAGCTCGTGGGCAAGCGCGTGGCCATCATCGGCGCGGGCGGCATTGGCTTTGATGTGGCGGAATTTTTAGTGACCGGCGGGCATTCGACCACGACGAATTTGAAAGAGTGGCAAGCAGAGTGGGGCGTGACGGATCCGGCAGCAGCAGCCGGCGGCTTGTCACCCGAAGGCGCGAAAGCAGAGCCTCCCGCGCGGCAGATCACGCTCTTGCAACGCAAAGAAGGCAAGCTGGGCGAGGGCCTCGGCAAGACCACCGGCTGGATTCACCGCACCGCGCTCAAGATGAAACAAGTGCGCATGGTGGGCGGCGTGAATTACGAGCGTATCGGCGATGAAGGCCTGATGGTGAGCGATGGCGAGAAGCGCGAGAACCCCCGCTGGATTGAGGCTGACACCATCGTGCTCTGTGCTGGGCAGTTGCCGCTGCGCGCTCTGGCCGACGATTTACAAGCGCTTGGCAAAACAGCGCATGTGATTGGTGGCGCGAAGGAAGCGGGGGAATTGGATGCCAAACGAGCGATTGATCAGGCGGCGCGGTTGGCTGCAAGCCTGTAAAGCCAAACATCCGGACGCGAAACGCGCGAAAGTTATGCGAAAGACGCGAAAAAAAATCAAAAATGTCTTTTTGGGTATTTTATTTCGCGTAACTTTTGCGCCTTTCGCGTCCGGATGTTCTGAATTTGAGTCTTTGAAACAAAAAAGCCCGTGTCGCAAGACACGGGCTTTTGCTTTGGGGAAAGCTGAAGCTGATTTAAGCGGTTTCGCCGTACACCGTCACGCCGACTTCCACCACCACATCGGTGTGCAGAGCCACGGAGACTTTACTGTCGCCCACGAGCTTGATGGGGCCGAGCGGCATACGCACTTGGCTCTTGTGAACTGCATAGCCCATTTTGGCCAACTCTTCGGCAATGTCGAAGTTGGTCACGGAGCCAAACAAGCGGCCATCCACACCCGCTTTTTGCGTGAGCTTGACGGTTGCACCACCGAGCTTTTCGCCTTGGGCTTGTGCTTCGGCCAGCTTAGCTGCGGCTACTTTTTCGAGATCAGCGCGCTTGGCTTCGAATTCAGCTTTGGCTGATTCGGTGGCGCGCTTGGCACGGCCTTGGGGGATCAGGAAGTTGCGGGCATAGCCCTCTTTAACCTTGACGATATCGCCTAGGTTGCCCAGGTTGATCACTTTGTCGAGAAGAATGATTTGCATGTGAGTTCTCCAGGGAATTAAACGCGGTGCTGATCGCTGTACGGCACCATGGCCAAGTAGCGCGCGCGCTTGATGGCGGTGGTGAGCTGGCGCTGGAAAATCGCGCGCGTGCCGGTCAAGCGGGCAGGCGTGATTTTGCCGTTTTCGCCGATGAAATCGCGCAGTACGTCGATGTCTTTGTAGTCGATCTCGATCACACCGGTGACGGTGAAGCGGCAGAAGCGCTTGCGCTTGAAGAGTTGGTTTTGCGCAGGGCGCTTTTTGTTTTTGTCGAAAGGTTTTTTACCGAAAGTGGCCATGATGGTCTTCCTAGTGAGGTTTAAATAAATTCAAGATCAGTGATGTGGAGCGTGCTGCCTTTGCCGTTTTTGGCAGAGGCTAGAAAACCTTTGAACTTTGCTTGTTTGCCGATTTGCGTTTTGGCCAGCGTTTCTGCTGTGGGGCCAAGTGCAACGGCGCGCAATTTGAGTTTCACTTGTCTGCTTTGTCCGGCTTCGAGTTGCGTTGACTCATGTTCGAGTTGCAAATCAATCGCTGGAATACCTGCCGGGGTAAAGCGTTGGGCTGAAATTTCAGCGACGCTGGCAGTGAGCACAAAAGCGTTCAAGGTTTCTATGCGCAACAGCAATTAAGCGGTTGCGGCGTATTGCTCCTGCTGGGCTTTGCGGGCTTCTTCGCGCTCGACTTGCTTCATCATGGAAGACGGTGCAGTGTCGGCTAGCTTTTTGAGCACGGTGAGGTGGCGCAGCACGGCATCGTTGAACTTGAAGGCATGCTCCAGCTCGGCCATCACGGCTTGATCAGCCTCGATGTTGACGCACAGGTAGTGAGCCTTGGACAGTTTGTTGATTTGGTAAGCCAATTGGCGGCGACCCCAGTCTTCCACACGGTGGATTTTTCCGCCGCCGGTGGTGACCATGCCTTTGTAACGCTCCAGCATGGCTGGCACTTGCTCGCTCTGATCCGGGTGAATCAAGAGGATGATTTCATAATGACGCATAAATACTCCTTGTGGATTGAACCGTGAGGTTGAAACTGCTTGGGCGCGTCAAGAGCCGAATGCAGTAAGGGAAAGCCCATGATTATAGCTTGAAACGAGGGGAAGGCTTTAGGCAGCAGGGGCGCGTTAAAAGCCAATGGTCCGTACTGTTTTGTGATTCTCAAAGGGTAAAGACTCGGCTGCGCTGATCAGCCAGCCTAATTGGGCGTTGGCATCGTCGCCAGTTTGCTCGGATTCTTGCGTTGGCATGAGCGCGCAGGTGGTGAATAGTTTGAGGCTTGCGCCTACCGGCAAAATATCGGTCGGTTGATGTGCAACGGCGCCAATGCGTGCGCACATTTTGGTGAGATAGACGCTGCTGCACGGCCCTTCGATGACAAGAGCAAATTGCGAGTCGTCAATTCGGCAAAGACCATCCACATCTCGGATCAGTTGCTGCAAGCGTGTCGCGCACAGCACCGTTGCGCGATCAGCCATTTCTCCTCCGTGTTCCTTGGCAAACCAAGCATGGTTGCTCATGTCAACCAGTATCAAGCCATAAAATTTCTTGAGGCGTTGTGCGCGAGTGATGCTGCCGTGCATTTGCTCCAAAAAAATGCGCATATTGGGGAGGCCCGTGAGCGCGTCATGCGTGGGCAGGCCCATGGCGCGTGCCAGTCCTTCGCGTCGGCGCGAACTGCGCAGGCTCAATGCGTACAACAGCAGAGGCATTTCGATACAGGCAGCAATTAATACGCCGTACTGGGTTGACCAGTTGTTGGCCATCCATCCAAGATTTCGAAAAATCAAGGGCAATGCAGACAATGCGACAGGGGCAAAGCACATGGCGATCCACCGAGCCATCGAGTCAGCACGTCGCCATGTGGTCACGACCAGTGAATAGATCAGGGCGACTGCGGCTAAGGTTCCTACATTGAGCACGCGATAGGACAGCTGCGAGGGCGCAAACAGCTCAAATGCCGCCAAAATGAGCATGCAGATAGCAAGCGCGGCAATTGTTCGGTCGATTGCACGTTGCCTGACGACCGGCTGCAAGATCAATCGCACCAGCCACGGCCCCAGCGCCGCCAACAGGCTGGCCAGGGTGTAATTCATTCGATCTGCCAATACAGGAGAGGATGGCCACAAATACTGCGCTGTCAGGCCGCTGTTGGTCAGGATGAACATTCCCAGCGTTATCAAATACAGCACATAGGCAGCGAACGCTGTATCGCGTTGCACCACGGCCAGCAAAATACTAGTGCCCAATACTAGGGTGAATAGACCGAGCATGGCGCCCAGAATGAGATGCGAGGTTTGCGAGTGAGTCAACCAGTGCGATTCGCGGTAAATCGTCAGGGGCAGAGAAACGGGAAACCGTGCATTTTGTAGCCTCAGGTAGTACTGCACTGGAACGTTGCTCGTTGACTGAAGGGCAAAAGTAGGCAAGCGCGTGGGCAGTGGCCACAAGTTACGCGGCACGACATCGCCCGATCTGAGCACCATCCATTGACCTGTGCTGTCTTGCCAAAATAGCTGGGCATCATCAATCAAAGGCGAGTTCAGTTCGAGAAGCCAGCGTGTGCTGGAGTCCAATGCATGAGCTTCAAATCGTATCCAGAGCGTTTTGCCTTGGCTTTGATGGATGTGTTGAGCATATGACCGCTGAAATAAGTCGCGCCCAGCGCTGGCGCGGGCGACAACTGCGGTAATTTGCGTGGTCGTGTCGGGATCCAGCCAATATTCAGCCAGTGCATCCAGATCGAGGGCGCTGGTGTGGGTATCTAAGATGATCTTGGATTGTGCTCTGAGGGTGGGTGCAAAATCATTGGGTTGGGTGGCTCTTTCAGGGATTTGACCCAAACGATCCGAGTTTGCAGTGTTGGCACGCGAGGCTGTCAGCATCAGAGCCAGAACCAAAACGCACAAACTCGCGCACACTAAATAAAGTGCTGTTTGCATGCGTCGCGTGCGTTTGGCTGGTAATTGTGAGAGGTGCATGACCTGCAAATGCTACGACATGTAACATTTGATTATCCAAGTAAGGCACAAAAATGCACTGTTTTCGTGATCTATTACCGCTGACGAGCCAGCAATCTGCGCAACCACGCAACAAAAAAGCGCCTAGGAAGGTGCTTTTTACAATGCAGTGTGACGGACTACACTGGTGTTTCAGGCTTCTTCAAGCGACTTCTTCATCTTCTTCATCGCAGCCACTTCAATTTGGCGAATCCGCTCGGCGCTCACGCCGTATTCCGCTGCCAGGTCGTGCAGGGTGAGGCCGCCAGAGCCGTTGTCATTGACCTTGAGCCAGCGCTCCTCGATGATGCGGCGGCTGCGCGGATCGAGCGCTTCGAGCGCGGCCAACACACCATCGCCAGCGAGATGATCGCGCTCGCGCGCCTCTAGCTGCGCGGTGGGCTCCATGGAGCTGTCGGTGAGGTAGGCAATCGGGCCAAAGGCTTCTTCGCCATCGTCGGAGGGCGTAGGATCAAGCAGCACATCGCCGCCTGCAAAGCGCGCTTCCATCTCGATCACTTCTTCACGCTTCACATTCAGCGTGCGCGCCACCGTGTCAATCTCTTTGGCATTCATGCTGCTGCGGTGGGTGAGACCGTCTTCGGCTTCGGCGGCATCGTGCTTGAAGCCTTGCTTCATGGAGCGCAAGTTAAAGAAGAGCTTGCGCTGCGCCTTGGTGGTAGCCACCTTGATCATGCGAAAGTTTTTCAAAATATATTCATGAATCTCCGCCTTGATCCAGTGCAGCGCATAGCTCACGAGGCGCACGCCTTGCTCGGGGTCAAAGCGTTTGACGGCCTTCATCAGCCCCACATTGCCTTCTTGGATCAAATCCGCATGCGGCAGGCCGTAGCCCAAATACTGGCGCGCGGTGGAGATCACGAGGCGCAGATGCGAGAGCACTAAGCGTCCAGCGGCATCCATATTTTGCGCATCGCGCCACTGCTTGGCATAGCGCTGCTCTTCTTCTAGAGTAAGCAGGGGCATGCGGTTAGCGGCGGTGATGTACGCATCCAAATTGCCCAGCGACGGCATCAGGCTGGTAGCAGCCCAGTTGTTGTTCGATACTGTTAAAGCTCCAGACATACCAGAACTCCTCATCTTTCAAATGTTGCCAGCGACTGCGCTAAAAGTGCGGGTTTTCGCGGACAGGGGTGAATATTAGCACTCTCCTTGGGGGAGTGCTAAATGAAAAAGTTCAATGACCTTGAAAGTTAATGACTATCGAGTCATAAATTAAAAATGCAGGAATAATATCCTATATAATGGAATTCATGGGCGATTTATCCACCTCAGTATCTGCCAACGCCTTAAGCAAAGAAATCGCACAGCGCGTGCAGGGTTTGCGCAAGCAGCAGGGTTTGTCGATAGAGGAGCTGGCGGCTAAGAGTCAAGTCAGTCGGTCCATGATTTCTGTGGTCGAGCGCGCGCAGGTGAACGCGACAGCACAGGTGCTTGATCGCTTGGCTTCAGCTTTGGGTGTGGCGCTCACGCAATTGCTGGAGACGAGCAAACCTGCGCATCCTGTGTTGCGCGCTACAGATCAGCTGCTGTGGCAGGAGAGTGGCACAGGCTATTTGCGCCGCAGCCTCTCGCCCCCGGGCGCGCCGGGCAGGCTGCGCTTGATCGAGGTGCAGTTTCCGTCGCTGGCCCGAATCGCCTATGAAGCCAATGCCGCGCAGCCGCCAATCTTGCAGCAAGTGTGGCTGCTCTCAGGCCGTATGGAGATCACGGTGGCACAGACGGTACATGAGCTGCAAGCAGGCGATTGCTTGGCCATGACGGTGGATCAACCGATTGTGTTTTTTAACCCCGGCGCTGAGATGGCGCGCTACTTGGTCGCGCAGGCTTGAAAGGGAATCTCATGGCGTTTGATATTCAGTGTGTCTCTGCTGCATCTCAAGCGGTGGGCCAACAAAAAATCATCCAGCATCTCGCGCAAGTGCTGATCGATTGCGTGGAGCAGGGTGCTTCGGTGAGTTTTATGCATCCTCTGGGCATGGACAAGGCGCAAGCATTTTGGCAAGGTGTGATGGATGCTGTGGCACGCGGTGAGAGGCTGCTGTTGATTGCGCGAGATGACAATGGGCCGATTCAAGGAACGGTGCAAATCATCACAGCCCAGCCCGACAATCAGCCGCACCGCGCAGACATCGCCAAAATGCTGGTGCATTCGAGCTATCGCAAGCAGGGCTTGGGGCAGGCGCTGATGCAGGCCGCTGAGAAAGAGGCGCGTGCTGCCGGCAAAACCCTGCTCGTCCTTGATACCGTGACCGATTCAGAGGGATGGCGCTTGTATCAACGTTGCGGCTGGCAGATT
The DNA here is from genome assembly GCA_043769055.1 of Allobrachymonas sp. Lineage (GTDB taxonomy): Bacteria > Pseudomonadota > Gammaproteobacteria > Burkholderiales > Burkholderiaceae_C > JANMDU01. The sequence goes on along the minus strand of JAYVJQ010000061.1, from coordinate 16,799 downwards.
GCAGGCAATATTCCCGGCTACGCGCTGTGGCCGCGCGGTGGTTTGGTGGCCACTACTTTTATGTACAAGCAGATTGCGTGATGCAGGCTGGTTGATGACGAATCGTTGCATGCTATGAATTAAATAGCAATCTACGTAGATTCCATGCCGGCAAACTGCCTCAATTGCATCAAAGTTTCAGAAAATCACTGCGTAACGGTGATTATGGGCAGTTTCGCGTGGAACTGGTTTGCACGAGCCTGGCCGCGCCGCGGTAAACAGTGGCATTGGAGCTAGAGGATGCGTTCAAGATGAACCCCTTCTCATCGGCATTAGGGCCAGCAAACACGCCGATTAAGGTGATGCTACGCCCAGCGCTGTCTGTGCCGCTGACTCGGTACATCATGGCATTGCCCACCTGAGCCTGCTGATTGAGCGTGAAATTGGCGGTGACGCTGTTGATAGTGTATTCACCGCTGATGGCAAACTGGGGTGAGACCGAGCTGTTGTAGGTCACGCTGGCGGTCAATGTGTTGATCGTGCCCAGCGCGATGGTGCCATTGGCTTGGAACAAGGCGGTGGCGGCTGTTTGGCGGTAGCTGGAGCTGCCGGTACAGATGATTTTCTCAGGCGGTTTGCCGATGGCATAGGCCCAGCCTTGCTGAGCGCTGAGGGCAAACGAGGTGCTGGCGGGCACGAGGCTGTAGTACACGCCGCCAAACTGGCCTGAATGCCAGCGCCCAATTTGCAAATGGCTAGAGCCAGATAACTCTGATAACTGCATCGAGCCGATCAATAGGCCTTCGTTGACAGCGGAATAATAGGCGTTGAGCCCGTTGGCGGTAGTGAAAGTTGCGGTCACTGAGCGCTGGTCGATGCCAATTTCTGTTGCGCCGTAGGCCAGAGAATAAGTCTGTGTGCCACTGAGAGAAGCCAATGTACTGGCTGAGCCAGCGGCAGGTGATGCGCTTGGCGGTGCAGCAACCGCCGAAGGATCGCCGCCACCGCAGGCGGCAAGGAATGCAGCGCTAAACGCCAGCAACACGTATCGGGAGAGTAGGTGAAGTAATGTGGTCATGAGTGTTTCGCAATCTTTGTAAGCTGGCTCTTATCTTCACGGAGGCAGCGTCGCTCGGCAATCCCGCGTTTGAGGGGGTATGATTTAGAAAACTCATGTAGCTATAAAATAGATAGCACTCCGCGCAGGTTCTATGCCGGGAAGAACCCTAAAATGCATAAAAAAACGCCCCGTAGGGCGTTATCTTGAAGCCTGAAGTGATCAGAGCACTTTGGCAATGCTCGCGCAAACATGATCGATGTTTTTGCTGTTGAGAGCTGCCACGCACATGCGGCCTGTGTCGGTGCCATACACGCCGAATTCATTGCGCAGGCGCACCATTTGGTCTTTGGACAGGCCGGAATAGCTGAACATACCGATTTGCGTGGTGATGAAGCTCATGTCTTGCTTGACGCCAGCGGCACTGAGCTTTTCAACGAAGGCGCTGCGCATGGCTTTGATGCGAACGCGCATCTCAGCCAATTCTGCTTCCCACATTTTGCGCAGGTCGGGCGTGTTGAGCACGATGGCGCAGACAGTGCCGCCGTGGGTGGGCGGGTTGGAATAGTTGGTGCGAATCATGATTTTGAGCTGGGAGAGCACGCGACTACATTCTTCCGCGCTCGCACAGGCGACCGACAGGGCGCCTACTCGTTCACCATAAAGAGAAAAACTCTTGGAGAAGCTGGTGGAGACGAAGAAATTCAAGCCAGCGGCGACGAACTTGCCAATCACTGCGCCATCTTCGGCAATGCCATAGCCAAAGCCTTGGTAGGCCATGTCTAAAAACGGTGTGAGGTTTTTCGATTTCACGGCTGCAATCACTTGATCCCACTGGGCTGCGGAGATGTCATAGCCGGTGGGGTTGTGACAGCAGGCATGCAAGATCACGATGGTGCCCGGCTCTGCTGCATTGAGCGTGGCGAGCATGCCTTCAAAGTTCACGCCACGATTCTCAGCGTCGTAATAGGGGTAGCTTTCCACGACAAAGCCGGCTTGCAAAAACATGGCACGGTGATTCTCCCAGCTCGGATCAGAAATCAGCACCTTTGCATTGGGAGAAATTTTCTTCAAAAAGTCCGCGCCGATTTTCAGGCCACCTGTGCCACCAATGCCTTGCACCGTGGCCACGCGGCCTGTTTTGACGATGTCAGAGTCTGCGCCAAACACGAGGCCTTTCACTGCGCTGTCATACGCCGCGATGCCATCGATTGGCAAATAACCCCGTGCCTTGGGCGCTGCTGCCATTTGCTTCTCAGCTTCTTGCACGCACTTTAGGAGCGGAAGTTTTCCATTGTCATCGTAGTAAACGCCTACGCCGAGGTTGACTTTGGCGGGATTGGTATCGGCATTGAATTGGTCATTCAAACCCAAAATCGGGTCGCGGGGAGCCATTTCGACGGCGGAGAAGAGTGACATTGTGAGTTCCGTGAGTTGATGGTAAAGCTTAGGATTTTATCGCTGCACCGCAGCAAATTACGCTCACTAGGTGCAGCGTTTCATGCCAAAGAGCATGCGTTTTATGCTTTGAATGGCATGGGCTCTGGCAATTCAACGCTTTTAAGCAGTTGCCAATTGAGCCAGGAGCGCGATGACGCGCTCATCTTCTCCCACCGCCGGTGCAATCTCAAAAATCACGGCGGGATGCCGGGCGCGCAGTTGGGCGGTGATTTCTGGCAAGTCTTCACGCGCATGCTTGCCCATGCCTAAAAACATAGGAAGAATGCGAATTCTTAAGCATTTTGAGCCACTAACCGGCATAGAATCTGCGCAGATTGCTATTGTATTGATAGTGCTTTGATTCAATTGCGCAATCATTTGCGCTGCTGCATCAGGCAAGCTGGGTTCACATAACTCCAGGTAAGCGCAGGCCACGTGCAGTTGTGGCTGGGCGCTGGCAATGCGAGCGGCCACCGCCTCCATCGGGCGCTTCCACAGCGGATCGCGCGAGCCGTGGGCAAAGAGCAGGATGCCATCGGGTTGGGAGGCTGGGGGTGTATTCAGGGAGGTCATTGTCGTAATACCAGCCAAGCAAAGGCACTGAGCGAGGCTAGGCTGTAGATGATGCCGGGCAGGGCAGCTGTGAGCCAGGGCGTCCAGTCGTTCAAGTTGCCAGCGTAGCCAAACACATTGTTGAGCAGGAAGAAGCTGATGCCAATCATCACGCCCATGAACACATAGCCGCTGATCGCGCCGCTTCTGAAATGCAGGTAAGCAAAGGGCAGGGCGAGCACCACCATCACCAAGCAACTGAGCGGATAAAACACTTTGCGCCAAAATTCAATCTCATAGCGCTGCGAGGTTTGGCCATTGTTTTGCAGATGCTGGATGTATTGAAATAAATCAATCGTGCCCATGCGCTCAGGCTTGAGCAGCGCCACAGAGACCATCTCCGCGCTGATGCCCGTGGGCCAGCGCCATTCGGGCAAGAGCTGGCTGCGCTCGACGCGGGCAGCGTTGGCAGCTCGATTGGGTGCATTAGGTTGGGTTATGCCGTTTTCAGGTAAGAAGAAATCTTGCCGCTGCACATCGCGAAGCAACCAAGTTTCATCGGCAAATTCGCCACGCGCGGCTTGCGCCATCGCCAAAATTTGACCTTTGGAGTTGAACTCGTAAATCTTCACGTTTTGCATGCTGCCATCGCTGGCTAGCGCACCCACATTGACTGCATAGCTAGAAAACTGCTGCCGATCTTTGAGCCAAGCGCCGGTTTGGCCCACGCTCATTTGCCCCAAAAATTTGGATTTGAGCAGTTGCGCGGTGCGCGTGGCTTGCGGGGCAATGTAGTCGCCCAGTGCGAAGGTGAGCAAGGTGAAGGCCAAACCCATCCACAGCAAGGTTTTGAGGGCTCGCCATGGGCCCATGCCGCTGGTGCGCAAAATGGTGAATTCGGAGCTTTGCGCCAAACGCGCCATCACAAAAATGCTGCCAATGAGCACAGCAATCGGCATCAGCTCATACAGGCGGTTGGGTATCCATAAAGCAGTGTAGGCCGTGGCATGTATGAGGCGATACGGGCTGGCAGGATTGCCTTTGCCGATATCGCCAAGCTCCTCGACCAGATCAAAAAACGCGAACAACGTGAGAAAGGCCACCGCCACAAAGGCCACAGAAATCCAAATTTCGCGGTGCAAGAGGCGGCGGATGGTTTGCATGGGGACTTTCAGGCGGCGGGTGAAGAGCTGGCCGAGCGCTGCGGCAACCAATGCCGCCACGACCACTGCCGATGCCGCGCAGCCATCCACAGCAGCGTGAGTGCAAAAACGCTGCCATGCAGCATGAGCATCCACGAAGAAAAATCGCTGCGACCATTGGCAATGCGGCTAAAGCCCACGTTAAGCAGGTTGTAATACACCACAAAGGCCAGCAGCGCATAAGCCATGCCAAAGCCTCGTCCGGCTCGCGGATTGACTGCGCAGAGCAACAGCGCTAGCAGCAGCAAATTGAGCGCAGCCAAAGCCAAGCCGAGTCGCCAGCTCAGTTCGGCTAAGTTCTGCGCTGTGGGTTTGCGCAGCAGATCCAAGGTATCTAGCGATTTAGCTGGTGGAGCAGCCGCATCGCGCAGCTTGGCCGAATTGACCAAGACGGAATACTCTTCAAACTCGCTGATCTTCACCTCAGGCTGCCCCAGCTTTTGCTCCATACGCTGGCCATTGCCCAGCACCAAGTATTGATCGCCGTTGATCACATCAATACGGCCACTGCGCGCGGAGGTGATGATTTGCTGATCTTTCTCGGTTTGGGAGATGAACACATTGCGCGCTTGCTTTTTGGACAATTCGCTCAGCGCTGCGGTTCCAGTTGGCGCGCTGGGCGAGCTAGCCGGCTCTGCATCTGTTGCTTCGATAAAAAACACCCGCGAGCCCGAAGCGCTTTCTTGAAATTGCCCAGCTGAGACGCGCTCCAAATCGCCGCGTTGCTCGTACTGCACACGCAGCTTCTGGCTTTGCTGCGCAGTCCAGGGCCACACAATCAAGGCCAGCGCTGTAATGGCCAGCAAAATCGGCCAGGCAAAGCGAAGGACGGGGCTTACAAAACCCGCCAAACCGCGCCCCGAGGCAAACCACACGGCCATCTCGGAGTCGCGGTACATGCGTGAGAGCGTGTTGGTCACCGCAATGAACAGCGACAGCGTCATGATGGTACCCAAATGCCCCAAGCCTGAATAACCCATGAGCATGATCACATCGCGCGGGTTCACACTGCCTTTGGCGGCCAGCCCTAAGCTGCGGATCAGCATCATGCTCATCACCACGGTCACGAGCACCACCAGCGTCGCTACAAAGCTGCGCGCCAGTTCTTTACGGATCGAGGAATGGAATAACATCGCAGGTAGTAGGACGCTGCTGGCTAATCGCCAGTTCAGTGAAAAATGCAATCAATTTGAGAGTATCGCATGGACTTTGAACTGAAAAAACTGCAATTCGCACAAGCCGCCAACAACAGTGCGGGCTTGCTCGTGGCGCTGGTGGGCAAGGCCGACTTGGCTGTGCTGGCCAAACAATCGGATGCGCTGTCATCCTTGGCAAGCCAAGCCAACAAGGCGGGCGATTTTGAGGGCGCTGCGGGCCAATTACTGCAAGCCTATGCACCCGCCGGCTTAAAAGCCACGCGCGTGATGCTCGCTGGCATTGGTGATGGCAATGCTCGCGATGTGGGCAAGGCCGTGGCAGCGGCAGTGGCTGCATTCAAGCCGGCGAGCGATAAATCAGGGGATCAATCAAGCAAAAAACCTGCGGCTGCTTGCCTGGTGTGGGCGGGCGATGCCTATCCAGACGGCATCAAAGCCGCCATGCAGGCAGCAGCGGGCGCGGTGTACAGCTACGACTTGACCAAAAGCAAAAAGTCGACTCCCAAACTCGCCAGCCTCACTCTCGCAGCGGCAAACGTGACGGGCCTGCAAGCCGCGCTGGATGAGGCCGTGGCGTGCATAGCTGGTGTGGAGCTGGCCAAAGAATGGGGCAATCGCCCGGCCAACCATGCCACGCCCACGCTGCTGGCAGAAGCCGCCAAGCAGATTGCAGCTGGCAGATCGCCTGTGAGCTGCGAAGTGCTGGGCCCCAAGGAGGTAGCCAAGCTCAAAATGGGCTCTTTCATGGCCGTGGCCCAAGGCTCAGCCGAGCCGCTGCGCTTTATTGTGCTCAAGTACTTTGGCGCAGCTAAAACGCTGGCGCCCACGGTGCTGGTGGGCAAAGGCATTACGTTTGACACGGGCGGTATCTCGATCAAACCTGCGGGTGAGATGGATGAGATGAAGTTTGACATGTGCGGCGCGGCCAGTGTGCTGGGCGTGTTCAAAGCACTTTCGGTCTTGAAACCTAAGATCAATGTGGTGGGCCTCATCCCAAGCTGCGAAAACATGCCCTCCAGTACAGCGGTCAAGCCTGGCGATGTGGTCACCAGCATGAGTGGGCAAACGATTGAGATTTTGAACACCGATGCTGAAGGCCGCTTGATTTTGTGCGATGCACTCACCTATGCCGAGCGCTTCAAGCCCGCCGCCGTGGTGGACATTGCCACGCTCACTGGCGCTTGCGTGGTGGCGCTAGGCGCGGTGCGCAGCGGCTTGTTCACCCCTGATGAGCCGCTGTCGCAGCAGTTGCTGGCTGCTGGCCAGGCCGCGCAAGACTTGGCATGGCGTATGCCGCTGGATGACGACTACGCCGAGGGCTTAAAAACCAATTTTGCCGATGTGGCCAATGTGGCCGGGCGCATGGGCGGCGCGATCACTGCAGCGAAATTTTTGCAGCGCTTTGCCAAAGCCTATCCTTGGGCGCATTTGGACATTGCGGGCACTGCCTGGAAGAGTGGTGCGGCCAAAGGCTCGACCGGGCGGCCCGTGCCGCTGCTCTTAGAATTTGTCTTGAATTTTAAGCAAAGCAAGCCAGTAGTCGGCAAGAAATCTGCGTAGAGTGCTATTGAAATAATAGCATTTGTTAAATCATGACAGCCATTGCCTTTCACTTCAACGCGCCCGCTAAGCTGTCCTACGCCTGCCGTTTGCTGCGAAAAGCCGCGAGCACGGGCAGTACGGTCGCGGTGCTGGCCGATGAGGCTATGCTGGCCAAGCTTGATGAGCAATTGTGGAGTTTCAGCGCCTTGGATTTTGTGCCACATGCGCGTGTGGGGCATCTGGTTGATGACCAACTCGCACGCACACCCGTGTGGCTGTGCGGCAGCGCAGGGCAGGGTTTGGGGCGGCAAGTGCTGGTCAATCTCACGCAGGCTGTGCCGCAGGGCTTTGAGCAGTTTGAACGTGTGATTGAAGTGGTGACGCTCGATGAATCGGATCGCCTGCAAGCGCGCAGCCGCTGGAAGCACTACAGCGAGCGCGGCCTAGACATCGTGCGCCATGATTTGAAACTACAGTCTTGAAATCTGAGAACTTTATGCCTCAATCGCCCCCCAGTTTTGTGCCGACCCTCACTCAGATCGTGCCGCCATCGGTCAGGCCTGCTGTTTTGGCGCAACAACCAAGTGCTCCTAGCCCAGCCATCGCCATCGCACAAGCCAGCCCCGTGCAGGCGGAGTTGATCGCGCAGCAACTGCGGCAAAAGATTCTTACTCAGGCGCGCCAGCAAATCGATATGCAGTTGCAAAAACGCATCCGCGAGACTGTGGCGCAGCTGGCGCTGGAGCATGCGCACAAGCTGTTTGAAGAGCTACAACCGCAGATTGAGGCCGTGGTGGTTGAGGTGGTGGAAGATGCGATGCGCCAAGCAATTGCCAAGGTAGCAGCGCAAGCAGTGAGCACAACTTCTGGTGCAGCTTCCAGCGCGAATGCTCCATTAAACATTTGAATGCAATGCAACTTCTTGGCTTTATCTAGTGGAAACACTAGGTTTCTGTGGAGATAAAGCTATGCAAAGCACTGTGTTTTCGGTTATCGTCACAACTTCAATTTTTTCCACTTGGAGTAAAGCTCGATGAAGCACACCCTGAAACTGTCGGCAGCCGCCGCTATTGCATTGACCCTGATTGCCTGCGGCAAAAAAGAAGAGCCAGCTAAAGCTGCCGCTCCTGCTGCTGCACCCGCCGCCACTGCGCCCGCAGCTGGTGATTCGATGGTTGTGAAAATTGGCCACGTTGGCCCTGTCAGCGGCGCAATCGCTCACTTGGGCAAAGACAACGAACTCGGCGCTCGCATGGCGATTGCCGATCTGAATGCCAAAGGCATCAAGCTGGGCGGCAAAGCTGTCAAGTTTGAGCTGGTTGCTGAAGATGACGGCGCTGATCCTAAGCAAGGCACTGCAGCTGCGCAAAAGCTGGTTGACAGCAAAGTCAACGGCGTGATCGGTCACCTGAACTCAGGTACTTCGATTCCTGCATCCGCCATTTACAGCGGCGCTGGCATCCCACAAATCTCCCCTTCGGCCACGAACCCTAAGTTCACCCGCCAAGGCTACAAAACCACCTTCCGCGTGGTGGCTGATGACGTTCACTTGGGCGGCACGCTCGGTAAATACGCTGCTGTGACATTGAAGGGCAAGAGCATTGCTGTGATCGATGATCGCACAGCTTACGGCCAAGGCGTGGCAGAAGAGTTCAAGAAAGCCGTGGAAGCTGCTGGTCAAAAGACCGTCGCTCACGAATTCACCACCGACAAGTCCACCGATTTCATGGCCATCTTGACTTCCATCAAGGCCAAGAAGCCTGACGTGGTGTTCTTCGGCGGTATGGACGCTGTTGCCGGCCCCATGATGAAGCAGATGAAACAACTCGGCATCAAGGCCAAGTTCCTCGGCGGCGACGGTATCTGCTCTGCTGAGCTGGCCAAGCTGGCAGGCGATGCAATGGCCGACGACCAAGTCGTTTGCGCAGAAGCAGGCGGCGTGGAAGGCGAAGGCAAAGCAGCCATGGATAAGTTCAAGGCCGACTTCAAAGCCAAGAACAATGCCGAAGTTCAAGTGTATGCACCCTATGTGTACGACGCTGTGAACGTGATGGTGGCTGCCATGGTGAAGGCTGATTCTGCTGATCCAGCCAAGTACCTGCCTGAGTTGGCCAAGACGGTTGATTTCAAAGGCGTGACCGGCGTGATCTCCTTCGACGAAAAAGGCGACGTGAAAAACGGCGCTTTGACCCTGTACACCTTCAAAGGCGGCAAGCGTAGCGAAATCGCCGTGGTGCGTTAATTAGTCAGTCAGAAGAAAACAGTTTCCACTCGATTTCAAGGGAGCCGAAAGGCTCCCTTTTTTCTTGGGTTGTTAATCTCGAATCAAAAAAAGCCCGCCAAAAGATGTGCGGGCTTTGTGGCAATAAGCTGCTTGCTTAGCGCGTAGGAGGCAGACCCGTGAGCTTCGCGCCTGCTCGGATGCCCTTCTTGGCAAACCAGCCCTGATTCATCTCCAGCACATAGCGCACAGGTTGCTTGGAACAATGCGGCTCGGTGGTTTGCGGTTTCATATCGGCCAAGTTCACAATCGTGCCGTCGTCGGCTACGAAAGCTGCAGTGAGCGGCAATAAGGTATTTTTCATCCAAAAACATTGCTGCGAAGGCTGCTCAAAGACAAACAGCATGCCTTCATTGGTAGGCATGTTTTTGCGCCACATCAGGCCGATTTGCCTCTGTTCAGGCGTGAGAGCCACTTGGCTGTCTATCTGGTGCATGCCAGCGCCGAGTTTGATGCGCTGCAAGTCCATTTGCGGCTCTTGGGCTTGCGTTGTAGCGACAGCGGCACTTGCGAGAGCAGACAGTAGCAAACGGCGGGTGAAGGTCTTGGTTTTCATGGTGCTTTTAGTCTCGCGGCAACAGAAAAGAGTCAAACGGGTTCAAATAGGGTGGTAATCAATCAACAACGCATCATTCCATGAAAAATGCCTGCTGGCATCGCTGCGCAGCAGGCATTGTGGAGGAAAAACCTTGAATTAGGCTTTCTTTTCCATTTTCTTGGATTTCTTAGCGGATTTCTTAGCAGCTTTCTTCTCTGCTTTAGCAGCAGCTTTCTCTTCTTTCTTCATTTCTGGCTTAGCAGCAGGTGCAGCGGCAGCTGGAGCAGCGGCGGCGGCAGGAGCAGCTGGCTTAGCAGCAGGAGCTGCGGGAGCAGCGGCTTGTGCGAAAGCGCCAACAGCGAAGAGACCAGCAACGAGAGCAGCGATGAGTTTAGACATGTCAGTTTCCTTTGAGAATTAACTATATAGTTCCTCCCACTTTGGGAGTGAGCTTACAACGAGGGTGCTTTACGATCCGTTGACACGACGGCAAATATTTTTATCGCTAAAATGCTAGGGTTTACCCAAAACCAACGCAAACTTGCTGTTTCCAGAGCGTTGGCAGACGAGAAAACGACCTGCACGCTGCCGAGAATCAGCCATGTACTAACGATTTGGAGATATCTTTCCCATGTATCAGCACATTAAGGTGCCCGCCGCTGGCCAAAAAATCACGGTTAATAAAGACTACTCTCTCAATGTGCCAGATGAGCCGATCATTCCTTATATTGAAGGCGATGGTACGGGCCTAGACATCACACCCGTGATGCTCAAAGTGGTCGATGCGGCAGTGGCTAAAGCCTATGCTGGCAAGAAGAAAATTCACTGGATGGAAGTGTTCGCTGGTGAAAAATCAACTAAGGTCTACGGCCCTGATGTATGGCTGCCCGAAGAGACTTTGCATGCTGTCAAAGACTATGTGGTCTCCATCAAAGGCCCGCTGACCACCCCCGTCGGTGGCGGTATCCGCAGCCTGAACGTGGCTCTGCGTCAAGAGCTGGATTTGTATGTGTGCCTGCGCCCCATTCAGTATTTCAAAGGCGTTCCTTCTCCTGTGAAAGAGCCAGAGAAAACCAATATGGTGATCTTCCGTGAAAACAGCGAAGACATCTATGCTGGCATTGAGTTTGAATCGGGCAGCGACAAAGCCAAGAAGATCATCAAATTCCTACAAGACGAAATGGGCGTGAAGAAAATTCGCTTTCCCAACACATCGGGCATCGGCATCAAGCCAGTGTCCAGCGAAGGCACAGAGCGCTTGGTGCGCAAAGCGATTCAATACGCAATCGACAACGACAAGCCCAGCGTCACCATCGTTCACAAAGGCAATATCATGAAGTTCACCGAAGGAGGTTTTCGTGATTGGGCGTATGCCTTGGCACAAAAAGAGTTTGGCGCGGAACTCATCGATGGCGGCCCATGGTGCCAACTTAAAAACCCGAAAACGGGTAAGAACATCATCATCAAAGACAGCATCGCCGATGCCTTCCTCCAGCAAATCTTGCTGCGCCCCGCTGAATACAGCGTGATCGCTACGCTCAATTTGAATGGCGATTACGTCTCTGACGCATTGGCCGCGCAAGTTGGCGGGATTGGCATCGCTCCTGGCGCAAACTTGTCTGACAGCATCGCTATGTTTGAAGCCACCCACGGCACGGCACCAAAATATGCAGGCAAAGACTATGTGAACCCCGGCTCAGAAATCCTCTCCGCTGAGATGATGCTGCGCCATATGGGCTGGACGGTAGCTGCTGACCTGATCATTTCCTCGATGGAAAAATCCATTGCGAGCAAGAAAGTCACGTATGACTTTGCCCGCTTGATGGAAGGCGCAACGCAAGTCAGTTGCTCAGGCTTTGGTCAGGTGATGATCGACAATATGTGATCAACCGTGCTCAGCAAAAAGGCCGCAAATAGCGGCCTTTTTTACTGGGAGATTGCGGGGCAATCAATGTGCTTGCGCATGATGATCTGCGTGGCCGACATTGAACTGCGGCGTGCGCACGCGTGATTCGCGCTTGCGCTCGGGGGCGTGGCTTTCTTCTACGGTAGGCTCTTCGGTCACCATGATGTTGTGCGCATGCTGACCCTTGGGGCCTTCGACCAAATCAAAGCTCACTTTGGAGCCTTGCTTGAGGGTTTTGTAGCCTTCCATCGCAATGGCGGAAAAATGAATGAATACATCAGCGCCACCCGCATCAGGGGTGATAAAGCCGAAGCCTTTTGCATCGTTGAACCATTTAACGAGACCAGTTGCCATACTGTGCTTTCTTCGCTCCATCAAAGTGGGAAACGATCTGAGTAAAGACTAAAATTGTCCCTGAAGTTTGCAAAGATTTCTTTGTATTGTCAAATTTTTGTCTAAATAAATTCATATTTTTATTTAGACAAAGGCTTGTGCTGGACAAACATGGGCTGGCGTGTTGGTTGCCTGAGTCTGTTCAGATTTGTCTGCTACAAAAATTAGGCGTGCCCCAATGTCCGTGCTCTCTTGCAATTTCGCCGATCACCTTAAAATCAATGCAAATAGGAATATATTTTTGGCAACGAAACCACCGCCCCCGCCCCCAGCGCCTCCGCGCACCCGCCCGCAGCCAAGTGATGATGATGGTGGCACGGTACTGCTTGAGCGTCGACCAGAAAAAACCAAGCCACCGCAGATGTACCAAGTGGTGCTGCTGAACGACGATTACACGCCGATGGAATTTGTCGTCGCGGTCATCCAAGAGTTCTTCTACAAAGACCGGGAAGCGGCCACGCAAATCATGCTCAAGATTCACATCGAGGGCAAGGGCGTGTGCGGCGTTTATAGCAAAGATGTGGCTGCCACCAAGGTTGATCGCGTGATGGAAGCGGCGAGTCAAGCCGGCCACCCCTTGCAATGTGTCAGCGAGCCCACAAGTTAAATTACTGAGTGCAAAGCGCAGCGTTTTGCCTCACAATGAATCATCCTTTTCAGACAAAGCCCACAGGAATTTTTATGATTGCCCAGGAACTTGAAGTTAGTTTGCATATGGCCTTTGTCGAAGCGCGCCAGCAGCGCCACGAGTTCATCACCGTGGAGCATTTGCTCTTGGCCTTGCTAGATAATCCCAGCGCCGCCGAAGTGCTGCGCGCTTGCGCCGCCAACATCGATGAGCTTCGCAAATCGCTCACCACCTTCATCAAAGACAACACGCCCCAAGTCGCCGGCACCGAAGAGGTGGATACACAGCCCACTTTAGGCTTTCAGCGCGTGATCCAGCGCGCCATCATGCATGTGCAGAGCACGGGCAATGGCAAAAAAGAAGTCACCGGCGCAAACGTACTGGTAGCGATTTTTGGCGAGAAAGATTCGCATGCGGTGTATTACCTGCATCAGCAAGGCGTGACGCGCCTAGACGTGGTGAACTTCATCGCCCACGGCATTAAGAAAACCGATCCACCCGAACCCGCCAAAGCAGGCGAGGGCGGCTCGGGCGACAGCTCGGATGAGCGCGAAGAGAAATCTGAGAAGGCTTCGCCGCTTGAGCAGTACACGCAAAATCTTAATCAACTGGCCAAAGATGGCAAGATTGATCCGCTGATTGGGCGCGAGTATGAGGTCGAGCGCGCGATTCAAATTCTCTGCCGCCGCCGCAAGAATAATCCTTTGCTCGTGGGCGAAGCCGGCGTAGGCAAAACCGCGATTGCAGAAGGCCTCGCATGGCGCATCACGCAAAAAGATGTGCCAGAAATTCTCGCTGAATCGGTGGTGTATTCACTGGACATGGGCGCATTGCTCGCAGGCACCAAATACCGTGGTGATTTTGAGCAGCGCTTGAAAGGCGTTCTGAAGAGCCTGAAAGACAAACCCAATGGCATTTTGTTCATCGACGAGATTCACACGCTGATCGGTGCAGGGGCAGCTTCGGGCGGCACGCTGGATGCATCGAATTTGCTCAAGCCATCGCTATCTAACGGTACGCTCAAATGCATTGGCGCCACTACCTTCACCGAATACCGGGGCATCTTCGAGAAAGATGCTGCGCTTTCACGCCGCTTCCAGAAGATCGATGTGGTCGAGCCAACGATTGAGCAAACGGTGGAAATCTTGAAGGGCTTGAAGTCTCGCTTTGAAGAGCACCACAGCGTCAAATTTGCCGCCAGTGCCTTGGTCGCTGCTGCCGAGCTATCTGCCAAATACATCAATGATCGCCACTTACCTGACAAAGCGATTGACGTGATCGATGAAGCGGGCGCAGCTCAGCGCATCTTGCCTGCGAGCAAACGCAAGAAGATCATCAGCAAATCTGAAGTGGAAGACATCGTGGCAAAAATCGCCCGCATCCCGCCTGCGAGCGTGTCCAACGATGATCGCAGCAAGCTCAAAAATATCGAGCGCGATTTGAAGAACGTCGTGTTCGGCCAAGATGCCGCACTCGAAGCTTTGGCAGCCGCCGTGAAAATGGCGCGCTCAGGCCTGGGCCGGGCAGACAAACCGATTGGCGCTTTCCTCTTCTCAGGCCCCACGGGCGTGGGAAAAACTGAAGCAGCCAAGCAACTTGCCAACATCATGGGCATTGATTTGCTGCGCTTTGATATGAGCGAATACATGGAGCGCCACGCCGTGAGCCGCCTGATTGGCGCGCCTCCGGGCTATGTGGGCTTTGATCAAGGTGGTTTACTCACCGAGGCCATCACCAAGAAGCCGCATTCGGTGCTGCTGCTCGATGAAATCGAAAAAGCACATCCCGATATTTTCAACGTGCTCCTGCAAGTGATGGATCACGGCACGCTGACTGATAACAATGGCCGCAAAGCCGATTTCCGCAACACCATCATCATCATGACGACCAATGCCGGCGCCGAGACGATGAACAAATCCACCATCGGCTTTACCAACTCGCGCCAGCAAGGCGATGAGATGGCCGATATCAAGCGCCTGTTCACGCCCGAGTTCCGCAACCGCTTGGATGCCATGGTCAGCTTCAAGCCGATCAACGAAGATGTGATCCTGCGCGTGGTCGATAAATTCTTGCTTCAGCTGGAGACGCAGCTCGATCAAAAGAAAGTCGATGTCACCTTCACCGATGCGCTGCGCAAGCACCTGGGTAAAAAAGGCTTTGATCCGCTCATGGGCGCGCGCCCGATGCAGCGCTTGATTCAAGACACGATCCGCAAAGCGCTGGCTGATGAGCTGTTGTTTGGCAAATTGGTTGATGGCGGCATCGTCACGGTGGATGTGAGCGCGGAAGACAAAATAACGCTGGATATTCAGCCGCTACCTAAGAAAGAGGGCAAGCAAAAGGCTGAGACTGAGGAAGTCGCGACGGATTGATCTTTTGCATTGCTATAGCCTGCTAAAAAGCCTCAAAAGCTAGTTTTTTGAGGCTTTTTAGCTGGGTAGCCGGCATAGAATATGCGAAGTTTGCTATTAAATTAGTAGCTAATTGATTATATTTTTTGCTTGCAGTTTGCGATACACCGTCGCCCGGCTGATGCCCAGTTTGACTGCAGCCGCCGCCACATTGCCTTTGAGTTGCGTGACAGTATCGCGGATCACATCTTTCTCATGGGCTTTGAGCGCACCCACGGGCTTGTACACGCGCGTGTCCACAGCGGGCGCAGATGATTTGGGAGAGAGCTTGCCGCCTCTGCTGCTGCGCACCTGCACTTGCAAACCCGACCACAATGGCACGGCAAGCGGCGCTTGACCCAGGCGTGTATCAAACAATCGCTCAAAAGGCGTTGCAAATATTTCTGAGAGATGGCGCGCAGCAGCCAATTCAAAACCCAGCATGCGCCGCGCCGTGCCATTCATGGCGCAAATCGCTCCTTCTTCATCGACGCAGAGCAAGCCCTCCGATTCTTTGGCAGCAGCTTCTATGCCCGGCCAACGCAGATGCAATACCAAGCTGTGCGGCGCAGCCAAGACGAGCTGATTTTCTATACGCCGCGCCGCGCTGCTCACCAAATGCATCAGCTCGGGCCGCTCGGGTACATCAACGCCCGTGACATCCAGCATGCCCACGCAGGCACCCTGAGCGCCAAAAATTGGTGAGCCCGCGCACGAGTAGCTGCCCGTATCTGCAAAAAAGTGCTCGCCCCGATGCAGCCACACATCATGCTGCTGCACCAAGGCGCTGCCAATCGCAGTTGTACCCACAGCGGCTTCAGATAAATCCACACCTTCGCGCGTAATGAGTGAGGCGCGGCGGTCAGCGCTGTCAATTTCACCACTTGAGGCCACCACCACGCCTTGCGCATTGGTCAATATCGCGAAGTAGCGCGTGGGTGCAATCGTCTGCGCCAATGTGTGTAGCGTGGGAAGGGCGGCTTGCGCGAGCAGGCGATTGCCTTCGCGTGAGCGGCGCATCTGCGCGCTAGAAATCACATCAAAGCCCACGCGCTGCTGCGGCGAGAGGCCTCGCGCCATACAGCGCAGCCAAGAACTTTGAATCCAGTTGGGCACATCGCCACTGAGCGGCCCGCCCGAGAGCACGGCTTGGCGTGCGAGGGTGATCAATTCTTCGCGGGATGTGGCTGCGAGTTGCATGATGGGTTTATAGCATTGACTCCTGCACATATCTTGCAAACCGCAGTGTTTCAAATTGAGAAATTTCACAATTGCTGCGCTGCACACAAGGGTTTACAGCAGGTGTTATCTCATCCAGTTCATCAACAATGCTTTTGGAATTCAACACATAGGCAAGGCTTTGCATACCGCAAGGCAAAACCCACAGGAGACCTTTATGCAAAAAGTGCTGCACATCAACCCGGACAAATGCACCGGATGTTTGCAATGTGAGATGGCGTGTTCATTTGAAAACTATGGCACTTATGCCACCAGCAAATCGCGCATCAAAGTGTTCGACTTTCATCACACCGGCAAAAAAGTGCCGTATACCTGCACGCAATGCGATGAAGCTTGGTGCTTGCATGCTTGCCCTGTAGAAGCCATCACAGTCGATAAAGCCACGGGCGCGAAGGTGGTGAATGAATCCACCTGCGTGGGCTGCAAGGTCTGCACGATTGCTTGCCCCTTTGGCACGATCAACTATGTGCAAGAAACTGGCAAGGTGCAAAAGTG
>JAYVJQ010000060.1:0-2915 GCA_043769055.1 Allobrachymonas sp. | reverse complement strand
GAAGCGGCGCACGACGAGCGTGTACAGCTTGAATTCCGCCTCGCTCAGATTCGAGGGCGATTGCAGCGTGGGGATGATGGCAAAGTGATCAGAGACTTTCGCATTGTCAAAAATCTTTTTCGTTGGCTTGATGTAATTGTTATTTAAAGCGAGTGTGGCGTATTGCTCCAAATGCTTGTGGCCGCCGTCAGCCAGCATTTCAAACGTCTGCTTCACGACAGGCAAGTAGTCTTCAGGCAAATAGCGCGAATCGGTACGCGGATAGGTGAGGGCTTTGTGGCGCTCGTAGAGCGATTGCGCCAATTGCAGCGTCGTTTTTGCGGAGAAACCAAATTTGCCGTTGGCTTCGCGCTGCAGGCTGGTCAGATCAAACAGGCCGGGGCTGGCCTGCGTGCTCGGCTTTGATTCTTCGCTAACAGTTGCTGCCTTACTTCTAACTGCATCGGCGATTTCGCGGGCGGTTTTCTCGTCCCAAATGCGGTCAGCGCGATGATCGGCATCTTCGCCTTTCTTGAATTTCGGATCAAACCATTTGGCGGGATATTCGCCGGCTTCGGCCAAGAAGCTCGCGTGAATTTCCCAATACTCGCGGGCGATGTGTTTGCGAATTTGCTCTTCGCGCTCCACGACGACGGCCAAAGTCGGCGTTTGCACTCGGCCTACTGTCGTTAAGAAAAAGCCACCGTCGCGTGAGTTGAAGGCTGTCATTGCGCGCGTGCCGTTGATGCCCACGAGCCAATCGGCCTCGCTTCGGCTTCGGGCAGCGTCCGCGAGCGGTCGCATGTCTTTATCGGAGCGAAGCACGTCAAAACCATCGCGAATGGCCTGCGGCGTCATGCTTTGCAGCCAAAGGCGGGTGACGGGTTTGCCAAGCGGCGTGTGCTTACCGCCTTTATCCGAGCCGGCATATTGCTCAATCAAGCGAAAGATCAGCTCGCCCTCGCGCCCCGCGTCGCAGGCGTTGATCAGTGCATTCACATCTTTGCGCTTAGCCAGCTTGACGACGGCGTTCAAGCGCGTCTTCGTTTTGTCCACCGGCTTCAAATCAAAATGTGGCGGGATCACTGGCAAATTGGCGAAGCTCCATTTGCCGCGTTTGACGTCAAATTCCTCAGGCGCTTGGATCTCCACTAAGTGGCCCACGGCGGAGCTCACAACGTAGCCGTCGCTCTCAAAGTATTCGTCGTGCTTTTCAAACTTGCCCGCAGTAGGCGTCAGCGCACGAACGATGTCTTGGGCGACAGATGGTTTTTCAGCAATGATCAGAGTCTTCATAGAATCCTGATCTCGCGTGTGCGCAGGTGCGCACGCACGCATACACGCATGGGTGCGCGCACGCACACGCGCACACGCACAAATTCAAGATAACAAATTTTTGGGCACTTTGCCAAATTTACTTTTTTCATGCCTGCAAAAAAATCCGCCACGTATAAAAATCCGCCGCAAATTACGGAGCGCCTCATTGAGGTTCGCGCCTCTGGCATTCATGGCAATGGCATGTATGCATTGCGCGATATTCCCCAAGGCCAATACTTGATTGAATACCAAGGCCGCATCATCAATTGGAAAGAAGCCCTGCGCCGCCATCCGCATGATCCCAGCCAGCCCAATCATACGTTTTACTTCTCTTTGATCGATGGCCGCTGTATTGATGGCAACGACAGCGGCAACGATGCGCGCTGGATCAATCACGCTTGCGTACCCAATTGCGAAGCCGATGAAGATGAGGCCAATCAACGCGTGTGGATCAAAGCATTGCGCGACATCAAAAAAGGCGAAGAGCTGTTTTATGACTATGGCTTGGTGATTGACGAGCCTTATACAAAGAAGCTCAAAGCGGAATATCAATGCTTGTGTGGTGCCAAGAAATGCCGGGGCACGATGCTGGCGAAAAAATAAGCATTCGCATGAGCAGCACGAACTGGCCTGCGGAAAATATCTGGCAGCAGGTGATGGCACTCGGCTTGCCATCCTTGGCGGCTTTCAGCGTTGAAATCCTGCCCGAGATCGATTCCACCAATTCTGAGCTCATGCGCCGCGCGCGCGCTGGCCGCACCGAGCCGACGCTGCTGGTAGCGCAGCAGCAGAGCGCAGGGCGCGGGCGCATGGGGCGCTCTTGGGCATCCAGCGAAGGCGATTCGCTGACGTTTTCTTTGGGACTCAATCTTGCGCCGGCGAGTTGGGAGGGCCTGAGTTTGGCAATTGGGGTGAGCGTGGCGCAGAGTTTGAGCCCAGCTAGCGGCGAGCAGATTCAGCTCAAATGGCCGAATGATCTGTGGTGGCAAGGCCGCAAGTTGGCGGGCATTTTGATTGAAACCGCGGCATCCAGCGCGCCAGCAGCCAACGAGCGGTTTGCGGTGATTGGCATTGGCATCAACGTCAAACCGCGCGCTTTTGATGCAACTTTGGCGGTTCAAAGCGCTTGCTTGCAAGAAATCAGCCCCGCCAGCAGCCCGCAAACAGCTTTGGAGCGGCTTTTTGCCCCTTTGCTTGACTGTGTGCTGGAATTTGAGCGCGCAGGCTTTGCGGCCTTTTCTAGCGGTTTTGCCGCTCGCGATGGCTTGGCAGGTCGCCTCGTCAACTTAAGCGACGGCAGCGAAGGCTTGGCGCGCGGCGTGGATGGCACGGGAGCTTTGTTGGTGCATACTTCCGCAGGAATTCAACGCGTCGCCAGCCAAGAGGTGAGCGTGCGCCCAACATTGCCCCTTTAAAAACGTCTTTTTAAACACATGCTGAGATTCTTCGTTTTATTGCTGCTTTTTGCCAACGGCGCTTATTTTGCATGGGAAGCCGGCTATTTGGCCAGCTTCGGCCTTGCCCCCATCCAGCAAACTGAGCCGCAGCGCGTGCAAGCGCAAATCAAGCCCGAGGCCATTCGTCTGCTGAACAATACCGAGGCCAAGCGCGTCGAAGTG
>JAYVJQ010000059.1:0-4475 GCA_043769055.1 Allobrachymonas sp. | reverse complement strand
TGGCCTGCGTCAGGTTCAAATTCTCATAGCCCCATCGTGCTTGCTCACCCGTCACAGGCTTGCCTTTGCCAAAGCGCTCTTGCGCTGTGCGCGCACCTTCCACAGAAAGCATCGCACCCACCACGCCGCGCATATACAGCACTTGGCCGACTTCATCTTTTGGCCCCGTGCCCTGGCCTTTGCCATGCACTTTAGCGATGATGTCTTTCACCACATCAGCGCCCGGCTCAGCGCCATGCTGCATCATCACTGCGCTATAGCCTTTAGCCGCTGCGCCCACGTCCTTCAGATCTGGCTCAGCGCCGCTCCACCATGTGCCAAACATCTGCTCGCGCGGATAGCCTTTGGCCACAGCTTCTTTGATGGCGGTGGCCGTCATCACGCCCCAGGTTTGCATCACCACGAAATCGGGGCGCTGCTGGCGAATTTGTAGCCATGTTGCACCTTGCTCTACGCCAGGTGCGGCCACGGGGAATGGAAGAATCGTGAAGCCGTGCATCGCAGCGCGCTCATTGACGATGGGCAGCAGCTCTTTGCCAAATGGGCTGTCGTGATAGACCACGCCAATTTTCTTGCCCTTCAATTTATCCCAGCCGCCTTGTTGTTTGGCGATGTGCTGCAGCACCGTGTCGCCCGCAACCCAGTAATGGCCAATCAACGGGAAGTTCCACTTGAACATATTGCCATCTGCCGTGTCAGAGCGGCCATAGCCTGAGCTGATCAGTGGGATTTTGTCTACAGGCACTTTTTCTGTGAGCGCGAAGGTAATGCCGGTAGACAAAGGCTGGAACACCGTTGCACCGCCATGCTTGCCCTTCAAGCGCTCGTAGCACTCTACGCCACGGTCGGTGGCGTAGGCAGTTTCGCACTCTTCCACCAAGGTTTTCACACCATTGATGCCGCCGCGCTCGTTCACGAGTTTCATGTAATCAGCGTAACCGTTGGCAAACGGCGTTGCATTCGGCGCCACTGGGCCAGTGCGGCCAGTCAGGCTAGGGAAAAATTGCACTTTTTCTTGTGCAATTGCAGTTGTAGCCACGGCGCTGAGGCCAGCGGCGGCCACCAAGACGGCCACCATAGCTGTGGATTTCAGTTGTCGAAGTTTCATTGAAAGTCTCCAGATAAGAATAAAAGATGAATACACAAGACTCAAACGCTCACCAATTTGTTTTGGCCTTAGGTGTTTGCGAGCACGCGACGCCTAGGCCTTGGAATCCAAACCGTCAATGCGGAAAAGGCCAAATGCGCAGCTTCTGTTTGCCCAAACTCCACAGCTTGGCCAAACCATGTGGCTCCACAATCAAAAACCACACAATCAGCGCGCCAAAAATCATGATCTCGCTGTGAGCAATGCCGGCGGTAGAAATCGTCACACCGATCACATTGCCCAAAGCTGGTAAAAATTGATTCAAGAAGATCGGCAAAATCACAATAAAGGCTGCACCAAAAAAGCTGCCCATGATCGAGCCCATGCCACCAATGATCACCATGAAAAGCAGTTGAAACGAGCGGTCAATATTGAAAGCTGCGGGCTCCCAAGCCCCCAAATACACAAAGCCCCACATCGCGCCGGCCACGCCCACGATGAAGCTGCTCACTGCAAACGCTGTGAGCTTGGCATACATTGGGCGAATGCCGATCACGGCAGCGGCCACATCCATGTCCCGAATCGCCATCCACTCGCGGCCCATCGCGCCGCGTACCAGATTTTTTGCCAACAATGCAAATACACAGACCATGCCGAGGCAAAACAAGTACTTATCCACCGGGCTGTTGATGCCCCAGCCCATCACATTCATATCGGCCACCGAGACCGAGCCCGAGGTGGAATTGTTGGTGAACCATTTGATGCGCAAAAATGCCCAGTCGCACACGAATTGCGCCGCCAGCGTGGCCACTGCCAAATACAGCCCGCGCACCCGCAAGCTCGGAATTCCAAAAAACACGCCTACCGCCGCCGCACACACACCGCCCAGCAGCAAAGCAGCAATCAAGGGCATGCCATCAATACGCACAAAAAAGTTATATGCTGCATACGCGCCCACCGCCATGAACGCGCCCGAGCCCAGCGAGATTTGACCGCAATAGCCCACCAAAATATTCACCCCAATCGCTGCCAGCGAGAGGATCAGAAAAGGCACCAGAATCGCTTTAAACATATAGTCGCTGGCAAACATCGGTACCGCCAAGAAGGCCACCAAAAGCAAAAGCGCTACGCCCCAGCGATCTTGCGTGATGCCAAAGATTTGGTTGTCAGCACGATAGCTGGTTTTGAATTGACCGTTTTCTCTGTAGAACATGATTATTTTTCCTTGTGCTTCAGATCAAACGCGGTCGATGATCTTCTCGCCGAAGAGGCCTTGCGGCCTGAACAGCAAAAATATCAGCGCGAGTACATACGCGAACCAAATCTCAATACCGCCGCCCACCATCGGGCCTAAATATACTTCTGAGAGCTTCTCGCCCACGCCGATGATGAGGCCGCCAATAATCGCGCCTGGCACGGAGGTGAGCCCACCCAAAATCACCACGGGAAGTGCGCGCAGGGCCACCGTGGCCAAGGAAAACTGCACGCCCAGCTTGCTGCCCCAAATCATGCCAGCCACCAAAGCCACCACGCCCGCCACGCACCACACAATCACCCAAATGCGGTTCAGTGGAATGCCAATCGACTGCGCAGCTTGGTGGTCATCTGCCACGGCGCGCAGGGCGCGGCCTGTGGTGGTTTTTTGGAAAAACAGCGTGAGGAGTGCCACCAGAGTTGCCGCAATAGCTGCTGCCCACAAATCTTCTTGGCTGATCAAAATGCCGCCATCAAAGGTACTTTGAAAAGCCATGATCGGCTCTTTGGGCATGCCAATATCAATTTTGTAAATTGCGCTGCCAAACAGCGTTTGACCCAAGCCATCGAGGAAATAGGCGATGCCTAAAGTGGCCATCAAGAGCGTTGCGCCTTCTTGATTCACCAGATGGCGCAGCACCAATCGCTCAATCACCCAAGCGACGATGAACATAATGACCGCTGCCACAGCAAAGGCAAACAGATTGGCGACGATTTTGTTGTCAATCCCAGTCCAGCCGGGAAACCATTCTGCAAACCGCGCCATCGCCAGCGCCGCAAACAGCACCATCGCGCCTTGCGCAAAGTTGAACACGCCCGAGGCTTTGAAGATCAGCACAAAGCCGAGCGCCACGAGCGAATAAAGCATGCCTGCCATGAGGCCGCCGAGTAATGTTTCAAGAAAGAACCCCATGTCAGTGCCCCGTTCCTAAATACGCCTTGATCACCTCAGGATTGCTGCGCACTTCTTGCGGCGTACCATCCCCAATTTTTTTGCCGTAGTCCAGCACCACCACGCGGTCGGAAATATCCATCACCACGCTCATGTCGTGCTCAATCAGCACAATCGTCGTGCCAAACTCATCGTTCACGTCGAGCACAAAGCGGCACATGTCTTGTTTTTCTTCCACATTCATGCCGGCCATTGGCTCATCAAGCAGCAAGACAGTGGGCTCCATCGCCAGCGCGCGACCCAAATCAACACGCTTTTGCAAACCATAGGGGAGTTGACCCACGGGGGTTTTGCGGTAGGCTTGAATTTCTAAAAAGTCGATGATTTTTTCTACGGCTTCGCGGTGCTGGTTTTCCTCGCGCTCAGCGGGGCCCCAGCGCAGGGCTTGCATGAAGATATTGGATTTGATGCGCAGATTGCGCCCGCTCATCATGTTGTCCAGCACACTCATGCCTTTGAACAGTGCGAGATTTTGAAACGTGCGCGCCACACCCATCTTGGCCACTTGGTGCGAATCCATGTGCTTGAAGGTCTGGCCACGAAAAGTGATCGAGCCTTGCTGCGGCGTATACACGCCATTGATGCAGTTGAGCATCGAGCTTTTGCCCGCACCGTTAGGCCCAATGATGGCCCGCACTTCATGCTCGCGCACATCAAAGCTGATGTCAGATAGCGCTTTTACGCCACCAAACGCCAGCGAAATATTTTTCACGTCAAGAATGACGTCTCCGATTTTTTTGCTCATTCTTGACCCACTTGCACGCTGGCAATTTGGAACACAGAAGACACAGAAATCACACAGAATCCACAGAAAAATTCCAAAGAACTTCTATGCTTTCTGTGTAATTTCTGTGCTTTCTGTGTTGTTGAGTTTGTCTTCATCATGCTGCCACCTTCAACGCAGCAAACGTCTTCGCATCAGCGATCTTCAAAGTCGCATTCACCACACCCGTGCGGCCATCTTCAAACTTCACTTGCGTTTCGATGTACTGCTCGGTTTTGCCGCTATACAGCGCATCGACCAGTGGTTGATACTTATCGCCAATATAGCCACGGCGAACTTTGTTCGTGCGGGTGAGTTCACCGTCATCGGCGTCTAGCTCTTTGTGCAGCACGAGGAAGCGGCTGATTTGGCTGCCTGCGAGCAGCGCATCGCGGGAAAGATCGGCGTTCACTGATTCC
>JAYVJQ010000058.1:0-2986 GCA_043769055.1 Allobrachymonas sp. | reverse complement strand
CCAATTCATGTGGTTGCTGCAACAACTGAAACCAACGACACTGTAGTGATCACGGCCTACATCCCAGATGCAAGCGTTTGGGACAGCACTTTTTCAAGGAAACTGACATGAAATGCGTCATTTGCAAACACGGTAGCACTTCGCCCGGACGCACCAGCGTCACTTTGGAGCGTGGCGAATCAGTCATCACGTACAAAAATGTACCTGCTGAGATTTGCGATAACTGCGGCGAAGCTTACGTGGACTCACAGGTGAGCGAGAGCTTGCTAAAAGCTGCCGAACAGTCCGTGCGCGACGGTGTGGAGTTTGATGTGCGACGCTATGCGCTGGCTTAAGTATTTTTAAGTGTTTTAAGGCTCTAGACGGCAAAGAATCTGCGCAGAGTGCTATGTAATTAATAGTAAATTGATTGACCTAGGAAGAGAATCATCATGGGAAAAGCAACTGGTTTCATGGAATTTGAGCGCATCGAAGAGGGCTACAAGCCTGTGACCGAGCGCGTCAAAAATTACAAAGAATTTGTGATCGGCTTGGATGATGGCGATGCCAAAAAACAAAGCGCACGCTGCATGGATTGCGGCACACCGTTTTGCAACAACGGCTGCCCAGTTAATAACATCATTCCTGATTTCAACAACTTGGTCTTCGAAGGTGATTGGAAAAATGCGATCACAGTTTTGCATTCCACCAACAACTTCCCTGAGTTCACAGGCCGCATCTGCCCCGCACCTTGCGAGGCCGCTTGCACGCTGAACATCAACGACGATGCGGTGGGCATCAAATCCATCGAGCACGCCATCATTGATCGCGCTTGGGCTGAAGGCTGGGTCAAGCCCGTAATTGCAAAGCACAAGACGGGTAAAAAAATCGCCATCGTCGGCTCAGGCCCCGCAGGCATGGCCGCCGCGCAGCAGCTCGCGCGCGCGGGGCATGACGTGACTTTGTTTGAAAAGAATGATCGCGTAGGCGGCTTGCTGCGCTACGGCATTCCTGATTTCAAAATGGAAAAACACCACATTGATCAACGCGTTAAGCAAATGGAAGCCGAGGGCGTGACGTTCAAGACGGGCGTGATGGTGGCCAGCCTGCCAAAAGACAGCAAGGTGACGAATTGGGCGAAAGAAACCATTTCTCCTGAGCAACTGAAAAAAGATTTCGATGCCGTGCTGCTCACCGGCGGCGCCGAGCAAAGCCGCGATCTGTCTGTGCCCGGCCGTGATTTAGAAGGCGTGCATTTCGCCATGGAATTTTTGCCGCAGCAAAACAAAATCAATGCGGGCGATAAGCTCAAAGGCCAGTTGCGTGCAGATGGCAAACACGTCATCGTGATCGGCGGCGGCGATACCGGATCTGACTGCGTGGGCACCAGTAATCGCCACGGCGCAGCCAGCGTCACGCAATTCGAGGTGATGCCCCAGCCACCCGAAGAAGAAAACAAACCCCTCGTGTGGCCCTACTGGCCACTCAAGCTGCGCACCTCCTCCAGCCACGAAGAAGGCTGCGAGCGCGAGTTTGCTATCTCTACCAAAGAGTTCATCGGCGGTACGGGTAAAGACGCAGGCAAACTCACCGGCCTCAAAACCGTTCACATCGAGCTGAAAGACGGCAAGATGGTCGAGGTTCCCGGCACTGAGAAGACTCACAAAGCCGACATGGTCTTCCTCGCTATGGGTTTCGTCTCCCCGGTAGCCAGCGTGATTGACGCGTTCGGCATCGACAAAGATAACCGAGGCAACGCCAAAGCCCACACCGAATTCACCGGCGGGTATGCCACCAATGTGCCCAAGGTGTTTGCAGCAGGCGACATGCGCCGTGGCCAGAGCTTGGTCGTCTGGGCGATTCGCGAAGGCCGCCAAGCCGCGCGGGCTGTAGATGAGTTCTTGATGGGGTTTAGCGATCTGCCACGTTGATCCAAACTGCCGATCACTTTGATCGGTCAGCTCTCGGCAAACGCCTTTGTGCCATTCGGCCAGGGGCGTTTTTGCATTGATGCACACGGACTTCAAGCAGACGAATAATGAACACTTGCAAATCATGATAATGATTTGACAGCACCAAGAATAAACTCATTTCTTTTGTAATACCAATGCTTTGCAGTTGCTGGCAAACGGCCTATGGGTGCGTAAACCGAATCTGCTGAAATGCTGAACGGTTTGCAGCCGTCACTGAGGATGCTGGCATCGGTTGAAGAATCGTCACACCTTTGGCAGCGCTGGCCAACTCTTCTTGCTGAATCTGCGCGACCAAGCGACGCATATCAAAGCCAGCAAGTTCCGCCAATTTGAGCTTGGCGGCGCGTAATTCCAAAATGATTTCGTCATTCATCCTCTTCTCCTAGCAGCTCCTCAGGAGCACAAATAAAAGGCAGCGCCAAACCCATTTGCGACAAACGCGCAGCGATCTGCGCTTGGATGACGGGGTTGGCAATGTGCTTGAAATTCCAGCTTAGCAAAAAATCAACGCCGTGCACAGCAGCGATAGCAATATGCAGAGCATCCTCCGCCGCTTTAGCGGGCATGATGCCCTCGGTGAGCAGCAGCTCGGCAATCTGCGCCGCTTGAGAGCTTAAGCTGAGGAGGGGAATTCCCTCCAAAGCTGCCATCCGCCGCTGAACTGCTTGCGCATCGCCAGATTTGCATTCGCGCACCACCACTTCGGAAATCAGCAACTCAAACTCAGCGCGTCGCTCCCACCAGCGGCGTGTGGTGAGCTGCCGTGCAGCGCCCGTGAGCGATGAGCTGTCGCGGGCGGTGAGGTAGCTGAAAACAGAAGTTTCTATGTAAACGCGAGGATTCATGATGCTTGGCTCGTTCTAATTGCGCAGTTTACAAGCTTGCCCCGGCTTAGAACTTATCCGTAAATAATATTCACTTGCAACTTGATCTTTCTAAACGCCATCACAGCGGCGGCCAGATGATTGAGTGCAACGAAGCTTCGGTGCAGTTTTTCGTATCTGACCAGCAGTTTGCGAAAGCGATTAAACCAA
>JAYVJQ010000057.1:0-4194 GCA_043769055.1 Allobrachymonas sp. | reverse complement strand
CGCAACACCTGAGCATGCAAAGCATCCACAGCAGCATCTCCTTTGGATTGTTTGCTACGAATCAAAGCGACATTGACGGGTGCAAGCGTAGGAAAACCTTGCTTATCTTGAAGAATGTGCAAATGTGCAGGCGCACTACAGCGCGTAATGGCTGCGATAGCCAAGCCGCTTTCCACTGCGGCAAGCTGGCCTGCAAGGCTTGGGCTGTGATAGGCCACTCGATAGGGAATCTGATGCGCTTTGAGTGCTGCAAGCGCATGCTGGCGGGCAATGCAGCCTTGCTCATACAACGCCACAGGCACGGGCCTTCGCTGCCACACCGCATATTGAGCTGCACCAACCCACACCAAAGGCTCTGCAAACAAATGCGTTCCCGATTTGCGCGTGTGCTGAGAAATGATGGCCAAATCAATGCTGTTTTGTGCGATTTTTGGGATCAATGCTGTGGTCTGCTCGCAAATCAGCTCAATTTCTACGCCCAGATACTGATTGGCAAAACTGCGTAATACAGGCGTTAAATAAGCGGCGGCGTAATCATCTGGAATGCCTAACTTGAGCTTGCCTTGGAGTTGTGGGCCTTGCAGTGCTGTCCAAGTGTCTGCATGAAGCTGTAGCATTTGGCGGGCGTAGCCCAGCAGTTCTTGACCAGTGGGCGTCAATTCCAATTGGCGCGGGCCACGCAGCAACACGGGTCGCCCCACTGCATCTTCGAGTTTTTTCAGTTGCATGCTGACCGCCGATTGCGAGCGATGCACTGATGGCGCAGCAGCAGACAGTGAGCCCGCATCGACCACAGCAACAAAAGCACGCAGCCAATCCAATTGAAGTTCGCTTTGAGAGGAGAGTTTTTTCATTATTCGATAAACAGATGATCGGTATTTATATTATCCGCTTTACGGAAATAATGAGCTGCGCAACACTTGGGCGCATGACTTCATCACCGCAAGACAACGCCACCGAAAAAGCAAATGACACTGCGCATCATGCCAACGATGCACAGCTGCGTGGCAAGCTGCTCGTCATCGCCAGTGGCTTGCTGTTTGGCACGGTAGGCGTATTTGTGGAGGAGGCGGGTCAGCATCCGTTGACGACGGTGTGGTTTCGTTGCGCGTTTGGCGCTGTTGCCTTGTTGTTGTGGTGCTGGCTGAGCGGCGGTTTGTCGCAACTGCGATTGCAAGGCTCAGCATGGCGCTTGGTGTTCATCACGGGATGCTTGATGGTGCTCATGTGGGGCCTCTTCTTTGCTGCGATCTTGCGCACCTCGATTGCGGTGGCAACCGTAGTGTTCCATATTCAGCCTCTGCTGGTGATGACGTTTGGCGCTTGGTGGCTGCGCGAGCGAGTCACGCCCTTGCAATGGAGCATGAGTCTGCTGGCTCTGCTGGGGTTGACCTTGGCAACGGGTTTGTTCAATAGCGCGCAGGCTGTACATACGGGCTCGTCGTCCTATCTGCTGGGAATATTGCTCTGCTTGGGTGGTGCATTGACTTATGCCATCGTCACGATGATTGCCAAAACTAATCGCAGCGTCACGCCTGTTGCTTTGGTGACGTGGCAGTGCATCGTGGGTACAGTCTTGCTGGCATGGTGGCCGTGGTTTCATGGCTGGCCTGCGCAGGCTAGCAGCATGAGCTGGCTGGCAGGCATCGGCGTGATTCACACTGGCTTGGCCTACGCGCTGGTGTACTCAGGCATGGCCAAGTTATCGACAGGTAAGATCGCCGCCTTGCAATTCGTCTATCCTGCCACTGCCGTGCTAGTCGATTGGCTTGTGTATGGGCGCACACTTAGCGCGCTGCAGCTGTTGGGTGTGGCTGCGATGGTGGTAGCGATTGGGGTGGTTGGCAGGGCGAAATAAATGATCTTTATAGCTGCTGGGATCGCGTGAGCTGAGCGTTTTGCTCCCATACTGTCAGTTTAGCCCCGGCTGGCGCTTCGCGCGCGCCTCCTCCAATACCTGCGCAAAACGCATAGATCACGCGATCCTGCGAATGGCATTGGCGCGCGCAGAAGAAACAGACCCCGTTCGCCCTGAGCTTGTCGAAGGGCTAGTGAAAACTTCGACAAGCTCAGTGCTCAAACGGGAATAGCGGGCTCAGCATATCGGTCCATGACTTGGCGTGCAGGTAAGAAGCTCAAGCTTGCCTCGCACTCCTGCATTGAACTATTCCTGACGGATGACTTGAATAAGCTTCAAAATCGCAAGCAATTCGAGCAATGCGATGACGCTGATCATGATGGTGTTGCTAAGCGTTCCGCCCGTAGCAAAGCCCACCGCAATATCCCCCACCTCAATCACCAGCCTTGTGATCAGCATCAACAGCAGCAAGCGCGGGCTGTTGAGCGCCAATGCGATAGCAAGCCCCACCACACTTCCCAGCACGCGCACCCCTGTGCTCATGAAGCCCAACTGTGATGAATAGTCGTGAATTTTTGCACCGGGAAAAGCCAAGCCAGGGTTGAAGCTAAAAACGTAGGCAAAGAACAATCCCGCGATGATCAGCAACACCGTAAAGATCTTCACCGATGCTGGAATAATTACTGTATCGATTGAAAGCACCATCATTTTTCCTTTTTTGAAGCAAGCACGTTACTCAGCAAACCAAAGGCAGAGATGACCTCGCCGCGTGTTTATTTCACGGGCGTATAAACACCGGCCGCATCTTGCACTTGAACCGTTGCGGCGTGGGCTTGCAAGATTTTTTGGAATTCTGGATTAATAAACACTGCCTCCCAGCCTTTCATATCGCGCCAGCGCATCACATGAATATGGCTGGGTTTGTTGGCGGGATTCTTGTGCTCCATCAAGACATCATCGATCAGACCAGGCTGCTTGCGAACGACGGCTGCAATGGCCTGCATGGATTTAACGGATGCATCGCGAGAAGCACCAATCGCATTGAGCGGAATCACTATCGTGATGCCTTCGGCGGCGGGTTTGGTTTGTGCAAGCAATGATGCACTCGCAATCATCCCAGTAAGAAGTGTTGCTGCGATAGTCAAAGTAAAGCGTCGGATCATTGTGTTTCCTCGTGAAGTGGGGGGGGATATAGATTTTCGACTAATCCATTCATGAATAGAATGTCAATATTTGGAATGTCTATTTCATTTTTGGATTAATACGAATCAATATGAATCAGCTAGACCAACCTGCGCTTTTGCTCAATATGATGCTCTTTGTTGAGGTCGCTCGCAAAGGAAATTTCAGTCGTGCCAGTGAGGCGCTGGGCGTTCCAGGTGCAACACTGTCAAGGCGAATAGCGGCCATGGAGCGTGATTTAGGTGTCCGCTTGTTTGAACGCACTACGCGCCACGTCCAACTGACCGAGGTGGGGAGGCGCTACCTCGAGCGTTGCGGGCCTCTGGTGGACGAGGCGCGCCTTGCGCAACAAAGCCTGCGTGAGCATGCCACCCGACCTGTTGGCAAGCTTCGCGTCTCAATGCCCGTTGATTTGGGAGTGACGGTGATCGGGCCACTACTGCCTGATTTTGCAAGGCAATATCCCGGCATCACGCTGGATTTGGATTTGTCTTCGCGCAGTGTTGATTTGGTCGCCGATCAAATTGATGTCGCCATACGCTTGGGTCGTGTGCTGGACGAAAAACTTGTCGCTAAGCGATTGGGAGCGGTTCAGATGGCATTATTCGCTTCGCCCGTGTATATTGAGTTGCGAGGCCAGCCCAAACATCCCGAAGATTTGATTCACCATGAATGCGTGGTGATTCGCAGCGCTGAGGCAAAGACAATTTGGCATTTAGAGAACAGTGCCGGCAGCTTAAGCAAAGTATCTGTCAGCGGCAGATTCAAGCTCAATAACCAAAGCCTGATGCGCGAATTGGCCGAGCGAGCGATGGGCATCACACCTTTAGCACTTTCATTGGTTGGCCAAGCGCTGGTGCAGGGCCGCTTGGTACCGGTCTTGCCCGATTGGCACATGCTGCCGATACCCATCCACGCGCTCACAACCTCAAGGCTTCAAAGTGCAAGCGTTCGAGCTTTGGTGGATTTTCTTGCGACCAAGCTCGCATTGAGTTCACCGCGCTTGGCCAATAAATCAACTGTGCGAAAGCCCATGCCGCATCACATGTGAGTTCCTAGTGTAGTCCGTCACACTGTCTGCGACTTAAAAACGCGTCTTTCCCCCTGACTCGTCGTTGCAAATGCTCGTCATGCCTACGGGCATGCCTGTGCTT
>JAYVJQ010000056.1:0-4773 GCA_043769055.1 Allobrachymonas sp. | reverse complement strand
AGCGGAGGCACAGAAATTTTGTCGTCTGTGCTTTGCAGGGCTTTGAGGGGAATGTCTTCTGCAACCAGCAGTTTGATCCAATCGAGCAGCTCAGAAGTGGACGGCTTTTTCTTGATGCCGGGCAGGCCGCGCACGTCGTAGAAAGTTTTCATCGCTACTTGGAGCAAATCTTTTTTCAAGCCAGGGAAATGCACATCCACGATCTGCTGCATCGTAGCGGCCTCAGGAAACCTGATGTAGTGGAAAAAGCAGCGGCGCAGAAACGCATCGGGTAGCTCTTTTTCGTTGTTGGAGGTGATGAAGACCAGCGGGCGATTCTTGGCTTTGATCAGCTGGCGGGTTTCGTAGCAATAAAACTCCATGCGATCAATCTCGCGCAGCAAATCGTTGGGGAATTCAATGTCGGCTTTGTCGATTTCGTCAATCAAGAGCGCCACCGGCTCATCCGCAGTAAACGCCTGCCAAAGCACGCCTTTGATGATGTAGTTGTGAATATCCTTCACGCGCTCGCCGCCATCCACATCCGAGAGCTGCGAATCGCGCAAGCGGCTCACAGCATCGTATTCATACAGGCCCTGCTGCGCCTTGGTGGTGGATTTCACATGCCACTGGAGCAAAGGCATCTTGAGCGCGGCGGCCACTTCTTCGGCCAGCATGGTTTTGCCCGTGCCGGGCTCGCCTTTGATGAGCAGGGGGCGCTTCAAGGTGATGGCAGCGTTGACGGCCAGCATCAGATCGGGGGTGGCTACGTAGCCTTGGGAGCCTTGGAATTTCATGACAGGGGCGGTGCAGTGAGGTAAAGGCCAAGATAGGCCAGCTATAATTCGGGGTTGTTTCGCGCTAATCGTGCGCACCCACATTCTGTACGCAAAATGAACAAGTTTCTCGCCGCCGCCTTCGCTCTTGCTGTCTCATCCGTGACGTTTTCTGCCGCTGCGCAAGAAGTCAAAGGTGATGTGAAAGCAGGCCAAACAAAAGCCGCCATGTGCATCGGTTGCCACGGCATCGTGGGCTACCAAGCTAGCTTTCCTGAAATCTACAAAGCGCCCATGATTTCTGGTCAGGGTGCAAAGTACATCTCCAATGCCTTGGCTGCTTACCAAAAAGGCGAGCGCAAGCACCCCACGATGGTGGGCATTGCCACTTCTTTAAGCGAGCAAGATATGGCTGACTTGGCCGCTTACTACAGCCAGCATGGCGTGGTGGCCGGCGCTGCGTTGCCTGAGAAAGCCGCCAAAGAGCCTTCAGCCGCAGTGGCTGCTTTGCTCACCAAGGGCGCATGCATTTCTTGCCACGGCGCAAATTTCGCCAAGCCGATTGACCCGAGCTACCCCAAAATCGCTGGCCAGCATGCTGACTACCTCACCGTGGCCCTCAAAGCCTACAAAACCGAAGGCAACGCCAAAGTAGGCCGCGCCAATGGCGTGATGGGCGGCATCGCCAAGCAATTTACTAATGCAGAGATGAAGGCGATGGCCGGCTACATCAGCAGCTTGCCTGGCGATTTGAAAACCGTGCCACAAAGCAAATTCCGCTGATTGGCCGAATTGCAGCGCAACGAGCCACCTTTGGGTGGCTTTTGTTTTTGGGTAACATGTGAGTCTGCTTGCATCACAAGATTAGGAGAACAAATCATGCCCATCGTCGTCGTGGCCAATCCCAAAGGGGGCGTGGGTAAATCCACCCTCTCCACCAATATCGCCGGCTACTTTGCTTCAAAAGGCCATGCCGTGATGCTGGGCGATGCAGATCGCCAGCAATCCTCCAAGCTCTGGCTTGGCCTGCGCCCACCCGCAGCGCGCCCGATCAGCAGCTTTGAAATCTCCACCGACATGGTGGCCAAGCCGCCCAAGGGCACCACGCATGTGGTCTTGGACACGCCCGGCGGCTTGCATGGCTGGCGCATGAAAGATGTGCTCAAAATGGCCGATAAAGTGATCGTGCCGCTGCAGCCCAGCGTGTTTGATATTTTTGCCACGCGCGCATTTTTGGATGAGCTGGCATCGCACAGCCGCGCCAGTAGCCTCAAAGTTGGCATTGTGGGCATGCGTGTGGATGCGCGCACGATTGCGGCAGATAAATTGCATGAGTTTGTGGACGGGCTGGGCCTGCCCGTGCTCGGCTACCTGCGCGATACGCAAAACTATATTCACCTCGCTGCACGCGGGCTCACGATGTTTGACGTGGCACCTAGCCGCGTGGAAAAAGATCTGGAGCAGTGGAAAACTTTGAGCGCGTTTTTAGACAAGTAAAAATCATGACAACTTTTAATACGACAACCGATTTGGCAGCTTGCGTGGGACAAGAGGTGGCGGTAAGCGAATGGACGCAAATCACACAAGAGCAAGTGCAAAAATTCGCCGAAGCCACAGGCGATTTTCAGTGGATTCATGTGGATGTGGAACGCGCAAAGGCAGGCCCATTTGGCGCGCCGATTGCGCATGGCTTTCTCACGCTCTCTCTCATTCCCAAATTCTTCGATGAATGCCTTCAGGTGCAAGAGCCTGCCATGGGCGTGAACTATGGCCTGAACAAAGTCCGCTTCATGGCCCCCGTGCCCGTGGGCAGCCGCGTTCGCGCGCGCTTGAAGCTGGCCGCGTGTGAGCCGGTGGATGGCCCGGGCGGTATTCAAGGTGTGCAAATGACGTGGGCCGTGACGGTGGAACTCGATGGTGCAGCTAAGCCCGCTTGCGTGGCGGAGATGCTGGCGCGGCGTTATCCTGCGGTGGCTTGATTTGCTACTATTTTAGTAGCATCCAGCGCTTATTTTATGCCGGGTGGAGGGTTGTTTTGCTTGTATCTTGATGGTATGGGCGCTCTATGGCCTGTGTGAGCCATCTGCGCTCGGGCTCATGATACGTTGCTCGCGAGCGAGCGGCACTTGCCGAAGAGTTGACGAACGAAAGCGCACTTGCGCTTTCTAACGCTGCGCTACGAAAAATCGCCCGCCCGCAGACGGCTCACACAGGCCGTTCTTAACAATCTGACTGTCGTCTCCGAGTTCGAGCGAAGATCTTCAGAGTAGCCAACAGGCCGCGAGGCAAGGGTGTACTGCGACCTGCGATTTGTTTCGGGCAAGGCGCGGTAAACGCAGCAGCGTTTCACATCGTTATTTCAGGCGGTAAGTGCCGCCACTGACCTTGCACGAAAGTATGAGCAGGGCGCAGTACACCCTTGCCTTGCAGCCGCTGCATCCAAAACGAAATCCTCAGAGCACCCACCAAACCATCCGTTTTACCCAAAACAACCACGCCCGCATAACAACAAAATAGTCTTTACCAACCAGACATCCCCTTCCAGCGAAGACTTCCTACAATCAAGCCATGAAGATCAACAAACTTGTCTTGCCAGTAGTCATCGCCGCATTGGCAGCGGGCGGTGGGTTTTGGTGGTGGCAATCGAGCAAAGCCGCTGATGCGCCCACGTACCGTACTGCAAAAATTGAGCGTGGTAATTTGCAAGCCAGCGTCTCGGCCAGCGGCGCGGTCAATCCGGTCACGCAGGTGAGCGTGGGCACGCAGGTGAGCGGGCAGATCAAAGAGCTGTATGTGGATTTCAACTCAGAAGTCACTGCTGGCCAGCTCATTGCGCAGATTGATCCCGAAACCTTTGAATTCCGCGTGCGCCAAGCCCAGGCCGATGTGGATGCGGCGCGGGCGGCAGTGCTCACGGCGCAGGCCAATGTGCTGGCATCGAATGCGGCCATTTCCCGCGCGCAGGTGGATGTGACGGAGGCGCAGCGCGATGCAGATCGCAAAAAAGATTTGGTGGATAAGCAATTCATCGCGCAAAGCGAAGCAGATCGCGCTCGCGCCTTGGTGAATACCACCAGCGAGAGTTTGAAATCTGCGCAAGCGCAGCTTGCCGTGACCAATGCGCAGGTGAAATCAGCGCAGGCCAATGTGGCGCAGCGCGAAGCGGCGCTCTCGCAAGCGCGGGTGGATTTGCAGCGCACCAAAATCACCTCGCCAGTCAACGGCATCGTGATCAAGCGCGCGATTGAAAAAGGTCAAACCGTGGCGGCGAGTTTGCAATCGCCCGAGCTGTTTGTGATTGCACAAAATTTATCTGACATGCAGGTCGATGCCAGCATTGATGAAGCCGATGTGAGCCG
Organism: Allobrachymonas sp.; assembly: GCA_043769055.1. Classification (GTDB taxonomy): domain Bacteria; phylum Pseudomonadota; class Gammaproteobacteria; order Burkholderiales; family Burkholderiaceae_C; genus JANMDU01. Next base: position 659 of record JAYVJQ010000056.1, on the reverse strand, counting down.
CATCCGCACTGGCATGCGCGCTACCTTCACCGTGGATGCCTTCCCCGGCCAAACCTTCGATGGCGAAGTGCGCCAAGTGCGCAAGGCTGCGCAAAATGTGGCCAATGTGGTGACCTATGTGGCCGTGGTGGGCTTTACCAACACCGGCGGGCGCTTGCTGCCGGGCATGACAGCCAATGTGCGCGTGGTCACTGAGAGCCGCGAAGCGGTGCTGAAGATTCCTAACTCTGCACTGCGGGTACGCATTGCGGGGGTTGAGCCTGCATCGCAAGGTGCATCAGCTCCGAATGCACCAGCATCTGCACCGGCCAGCACAGGGCGCTCGGGCTTTAGCTTTTTCAGCGAAGCCGTAGCGCAACCTGCGGGTGGCGGAGGCGGCGCGGCGTTACGCGAGCGCTTGGTCAATGAATTGCAGCTCACCAGCGAGCAGCAAACCAAGCTCGATGCCATTAGCGCCGAGATGCGCCCCAGCTTCATGGCACTGCGTGAGATGGATGAATCGCAGCGCGCTGCAGCGTTTGAAAAACTCAGCACCGAGCGGCGCAGCAAAATTTCTGCGATGCTTAATCCTGAGCAACGCAAAAAATACCAAGAAATAATTGCCAATGCACCGCCGCCCGGTAGCAGGCCGCCAAGCACCGTAGCAAGCGGTACAGCAA
>JAYVJQ010000055.1:0-4470 GCA_043769055.1 Allobrachymonas sp. | reverse complement strand
CCTGCACCAGCCTCCTGCGCCGCCTGCGCATAGGTGGTGTGCACGGCTTGTGCAATCGCTGCCACGGCAGCGCTGTCATTGGCCATTTCGTTGTAGTAGCCTAAATCTTTTTGCGCGTTGCCCATGGCGAATTTCAGGCCGGCGCTGTCGCCGCTCAGGATGAAAGGCTTCAAGCGCTCAAGTGCTGCGCTCGCGCCTCCGCCTTTGGCCAGCACGTCCACAAACACTTGGGGCTCAATACCCGAGCGCTGCGCGCAGGCGGCTACTTCGGCCAGCAAGGCGATAAAGCCGAGCGAGACGCTGTTGTGCAGCAGCTTCATGCGGTGGCCTGCGCCCACAGGCCCGCAATGCGTGATGTTTTCTGCAAAACTCGCCAGCAGTGGGCGCACCTCATCAAAATCGCTTTGCGCGCCACCCACCAGCAAATTCAAGCGACCCTCGTGGGCTTCCTTGGCGGTGCGCGTCATCGGCGCATCCACAAAACGGCCACCGGCAGCCATCACGGCTTGCGCCACGCGCTCGGTGGAAGTGGGAATCGCGGTGGAGCAATCGACGATCAATGTGCCGCGCTGAATGCTGTTCAAAGCCCCGCCCTCGCCCAACAACACGGCTTCAACTTGCGGCGAACCTGTGACGCAGAGGATCAGCACATCGCAACTACTGGCCACCTGCGCTGCACTTGATGCTTTGCACGCGCCCGCAGCGAGCAATTCATCAAGTGGCTGATTGCCGGCGTGTTCCAGTACAGTTAATGAATAACCGTGCTTCAAAATATTGCGGGCAATGCCGTGGCCCATGAGGCCGATGCCGATCATGCCGATGGCGATTGGCTGAGGTGAATTCATCTGGTCTGTCTCCATGGTGTCATTGGTGATGAGTTTAGGGGCATTTCTCAGTGTTGCACAAGCTCTACGGCCCATGCTGTACCATACAGAATGCTTATGAAAACTGAATCTACTCCTAAGCAGGCTCCAGTAGTTGAGGGCACGCCTGTTTCCGTCAAAATCCGCGAGCGAATCAACGCCGCGAAAAAGCGCTTCCACGCAAATGACAATATCGCCGAGTTCATTGAACCGGGCGAGTTGGGTGCATTGCTTGATGAAATCGAAATCAAGATGCAAGGTGTGCTCGAATCACTCGTGATCGACACGGTGAACGATCACAACACCGGCAACACCGCGCGCCGCGTGGCCAAAATGTATTTGAATGAAGTGTTCAAAGGTCGTTATGTGAAGGGCCCTGAAGTCACTGAATTTCCCAATGCTGAGCATTTGAATGAGCTGATGATCGTGGGGCCGATCACGGTGCGCAGCGCTTGCAGCCACCACTTTTGCCCCGTGATTGGCAAGGTGTGGATTGGCGTGATGCCCAATGAGCACACCAATGTGATTGGCCTGTCAAAATACGCGCGCATGGCCGAGTGGATCATGAATCGTCCGCAGATCCAAGAAGAAGCCGTGGTGCAACTGGCCGATTTAATTCAACAGAAAACCCAACCCGATGGTATGGCCATCGTGATGGAAGCCACGCATTACTGCATGGCTTGGCGCGGCGTGAAAGACATGGATTCGCGCATGATTAACTCGGTGATGCGCGGCAGCTTTTTGAAAGATGCCAACTTGCGCCGTGAATTCTTGGCGCTGATTCCGCGCGATCCAGGCGGCAAATAACACTTTCCAACAACATCGAGGCAACAACACTATGATGGTTCGTCTTTTGTATGTCAGTCGCTTGGCTGACGCATCCAAACCCGAAGTGATCGATGGCATTTTGGCTGATTCGCGCAAACACAATCCAGCCCTTGGCATCACCGGTATTCTTTGCTATGGAGCGGGCATTTTCTTGCAAGCCATTGAGGGCGGGCGCGGTCAGGTCAGTGAGCTGTACAACCATATTTGCAAAGACACGCGCCACAAAGATGTTGTGCTGCTGCACTTTGAAGAAATCGCCGAGCGCCGCTTTGGTGGCTGGACGATGGGGCAAGTCAATCTGGCCAAACTCAACACCTCCATCGTGCTCAAATATTCTGAGACACCCGAGCTGAACCCGTATGCTGTGAGCGGCCAAGTCTCGCTGGCGCTGCTGGAAGAGCTGATGGCTACGGCGAGCATCATTGGGCGCGCCTAAACGAGTGCTTATGCTGCGACGCATGCTGTTGATCACCGGGGCTGCTTCGTGCAGCCCTTTTATCGTTTGGGCGCAGCTTGCCAATGAGGTCGTCTCGCTAGATGAGGCTCGGCGCTTGCATGAAGCATCGCAAGCCGTGTTGATCGACATCCGCGAGCCCTCTGAGCATGCCACGGGTGTGGCTGTCGGTGCGTTGCTGATTCCGATGAGTCAGCTCGGCAAGCGCATTCACGAGATTCCACTCGCATCAGACAAACCCGTGCTGCTTATTTGCAACACACAAAATCGCTCAAGCTCTGTTCTGCGCGCACTGCGCCAGCAACTGGGCGAACAGCGCTATGCGCATGTGCGCTATGTGCACGGCGGCATGAGCGAGTGGGCCAAGCGCGGTTGGCCGATGGTCAAACCATCAGTCAAGCCTTAGAGCCTCTATGCCGCTGACCGCGCTATTTCTCGTGCTGCTGGGCGCATTGATTCATGCATCGTGGAATATTGCAGCCAAAAAAGCGGGCGGCGATGCGCGTTTTGCTTTTTTCTCCTCAGTCGTCATGTTTTTTGTTTGGTCGCCCCTGTGTATTTGGCTGGGCTGGCATGTGATCCCGCTTTGGGGTTGGAAAGAATGGACGGCGGTTGCAGTCAGCGGTTTCGTTCATTGGCTGTATTTCATCTGCTTGCTCACGGGTTACCGCAAGAGCGATCTCACGGTGGTGTATCCAATGGCGCGCGGTAGCGGGCCGCTCCTGTCCTCGGGTGTGGCCGTGATCGTGTTTGGCGAGCACATCTCTAGCTTGGGTGTGCTGGGTATTGCGGGCGTTGTCTTCGGTGTGTTTTTGATTGCGGGCGGGCCAGCGCTGTTTCGCGCGGCGCATGACCCCGCAAAAAAAGAGCGGGTGATGGCCGGTGTGTTCTGGGGTTTGCTCACCGGCACACTCATTGCCAGCTACACGATTTTGGATGCATGGGCGGTGAAGGTGCTCGCGCTCTCGCCGATTCTCTTTGACTATTGGTGCAATATTTTGCGCATGCCGTATAGCGCTATCGCTGTGCTGCGCGATGTGCCCGAGGCCAAGCGCCTGTGGGTGCTGCAATGGAAGTATGCAGCGATTGTGGGCATCTTCAGCCCGGTGGGCTACGTGTTGGTGCTCTACGCCGCAACCATGGCACCCGTGAGCCATGTCGCACCCGCACGCGAGGTGAGCATGCTGTTTGCCGCGCTGATCGGCGGGCAACTGCTGGGCGAGAGTGATCGCGGCCTGCGCGTGCTGGGAGCTTGCTGCATTGCGGCGGGCGTGATGGCGCTGGCATTGGGGTAGATCGAGCATGCAGATCATCGGTTGTGATTTTTCTTCGAGCCCTTCCAAGCGCAAGCCTATTGTGGTGGCGTTGAGTGAACAAATTTTAGAGAAAAATGGCACTTACCCGGCATATTCATTGCGTAGCGTGCTATCAAAACTAGAGCGCTTCGAATCACTTGATGCATTCGGCGATTGGCTCAAAGCAGATCGCCAGTGGATTGGTGGCTTTGATCTGCCTTTTGGCTTACCGCGCGAATTGGTAGAAACTGTGCAATGGCCTGCCGATTGGCTGCCCTGCATGCAGCATTACGCCAGCCTGAGCCGCGAGCAAATCCGCACCACCTTCAAAGCCTTTTGCGATGCGCGCCCGGTCGGCGGTAAATTCGCGCACCGCGCCACTGACCTGCCCGCAGGCAGCAGCCCGAGCATGAAGTGGGTCAATCCACCCGTGGCCTACATGCTGCATGCAGGAGTACCACTTTTATTGCACGCAGGCTGCCACTTCCCCGGCCTGCACAAAGGCAACACCAACAAGGTAGCGCTCGAAGCCTACCCCGGCTTACTCGCAAGAGAGGTCCTAGGCAACCGTAGCTACAAGAGCGACGACAAGGCCAAACAAACCCCTGAGCGCCTGATTGCCCGCAAAGACCTGATCACCGCACTAGAAATCGGCCAAACGCGATTAAAAGTCTGCTTGAAGCTCAGCCATGCACAACGCGAGCAATTGATTGAAGATGCCAGCGGCGACAGCCTAGACGCCGCGCTGTGCATGCTGCAAGCGCATTGGGCTTACGGGCAGCATCTGGAGGGAAAGAAAAATTATGGACTGCCAAAGTTTGATGCGCTAGAGGGATGGATTGTGACTTCGGCTGTCTGAAATCCAATTCGAAATACGGAACGCAGAAAGCACAGAAATTACACAGAAAACACAGAAAAATTCAAACATAAACTCAAAGTTAATGAACGACTAATGCGCACTGTTGAAGCTAGTTTGTGATTTTTGGTATTTTTTCTGTGTTTTCTGTGTAATTTCTGTGCTTTCTGCGTT
>JAYVJQ010000054.1:0-9307 GCA_043769055.1 Allobrachymonas sp. | reverse complement strand
CACAGTGAGATCGCGCCGCGCCTGCAAATGCATCTCAATGCGCGAGAGCTGGGTATCAAAGAAGGCGATGTGTTGCCAATCTTGTGGCTCAAAATTCGTGCCGATCAAATGGTTGATGTTGAGCAGCATGTTGAGGTTAAACGATGCGGTGACCCCTAAAGCATCGTCATAGGCAGGTTCGAGCACTTCAGATGATTTCACCAAATCTACCCCGATCAGCAAGCCACCACTGGGAGCACCCAGCTTGCACAAAGCGTGCGCGCGCGAGAGCAGGGCGCGGGCATCGTCAGGGGCGAAATTGCCAATGCTCGAGCCTGGGTAGAACACCACAATCGGCAGGCCAGCAATTTGCGCCATTAGCTCAGGAGGCAGCTTGAGTTCAGAGGAAAAATCCAAGCCTACGCCGCTCATGCGCGTCTTAGGGTATTGGCGCTGTAGGCAATGAACGGTTTGGCGCAAATACTCGACGGAGATATCAATCGGAATGTAGTGCGCGGGCTGCAAAGTATCGAAGAGTTTTTCGGCTTTTTCGCAGCTGCCTGCGCCCAAATCGATCAGTGCCGCGCCTTGTGGGATTTGCTGCGCCATGACCGGCAGATGCTGCGCAATGATCGCGCCCTCTGTGCGGGTGGGGTAATACTCCGGTAGCTCGGTGATCGCATCAAACAGGCGAGAGCCGAGTGCGTCATACAGGTATTTGGGCGAGACGGCTGCCCGGGTAGCGAGCAAGCCAGCCGTGAGTTCGGCGCGAATGGCGGTTTGCACGGCGGGGCTGGTGCTGTCGTGCAGTTGATAAAACTGGGGAGTGGTCATGAATTGAAGGTCGGATAAGTGCTTGCGTATCTTACGCAAGACCACGCAGTTTAGATGTGATGACTTATGAAGCCTGCAAAAACTGTCGTTTCGCGGTGTAATAACGCCCTGTCTTACCCGACAGTTTGAAATCTCGTAGTCTCTTTAACCTTCATTCCCAGGAGCTTTCCATGATCGATCTTTCCCCTTCGCGCACTTTTAAATGCCTGATGACCTGCGCCATCCTGACTTTTGGCGCCATAAGTCACGCGCAGCAAGTTTTTCGCGTGACCACCATTCCCGAAGAGGCTGCCACCGAGCAAACGCGTAAATTCGCCCCGATTGCGAACTATCTTGAAAAGAAACTGGGAATGAAGGTTGAGTTCACGCCCGTGTCGGATTACCCGGCCGCCGTGGAAGCATTAGTTAATAAGAAGGTTGATTTGGTCTGGTTTGGCGGCTTCACGCATGTGCAGGCCAATTTGCGCTCGGGCGGCAAGATCATTCCGATTGCGCAGCGCGAAGAAGATACGCGCTTTCAATCGGTGTTCATCGCCAAAACCGATTCGGGCATCAAGAGCTTGGCCGATATGAAGGGCAAAGAAGTCTCATTTGGCTCGCAAAGCAGCACATCAGGCCATTTGATGCCACGCAACTTTCTGTTAGAGGCCAAAATTGATCCAGAAAAAGATTTCAAGCGTATCGCCTACAGTGGCGCGCATGATGCAACGATTGCCTCCGTGGTGAGCGGTCGCGTGGCTGCTGCCGCGCTGGACATCACTGTGTGGAAAAAATTCGTGAGCGAAAACAAAGTGGATACCAAGGCCGTGGATGTGTTCTACACCACGCCACCGTACTTCAATTACAACTGGAGTGTGCATGCCGATATGCCTGCTGCCCAGCGCGAGCGCGTGATGAAAGCCCTGCTTGACCTCAGCATGGACAATGCAGAAGGCAAAGAAATCTTGACGCTGAACCGCGCCACCCGCTATGTGCCTACCAAGCCTGAGAACTACAAAGGCTTGGAAGCAGCCGCTAAGAGTGCTGGTCTGCTGTAAGCTTGAAGTTTTGACGCGATCCTTATTTTGCAAGTCAGTCTTCAAAACCTAAGCGCCCGCCACCCTGCTGCAAAAACTGACTCAACTCCCGCTGTGCGAGAGCTGAGTCTCAGTTTTCAAGCGGGTGAGCAGGTGGCAGTTATTGGGCCCTCGGGCGCAGGCAAAACGACGTTTTTGCATGCGCTGGCTTGCGCGCTCAAGCCTTCTGCTGGTCAATTGCACTTGGGCAGCCAAGCGCCTTGGCAGCTTTCTACGGCGAGTTTGCAGGAGCTGCGCGCCCAGCTCTTCCTGGCGCCCCAGGTGCCGCCGCTGCCGCCTCGCCAGCGCGTGGTGACCTCGGTGCTGGCGGGGCAATTGCCTCAGATGAGCTTGATGGCGAGCCTACGGTCGCTTTTTTACCCAACAGATATTCCGGCGGCGCATCAGGCGCTGCAAGCGTTTGATTTGGATGAGAAGATTTTTGAGCGAGTTGATCGGCTCTCGGGCGGCGAGCGCCAGCGCGTGGGCTTAGCGCGGCTGCTTGCATCGAATGCCTCGCTCTGGTTGGTGGATGAGCCTTTGTCGGCGCTGGATCCCACGCGGGCTACTCAGGCGCTTGTCGCGCTTACAGGGCAAGCTAAGGCACGAGGCGCTACGTTGATTTGCACGCTGCATCAGGTGGATCGCGCTCTTGAAGCCTTCCCTCGCATCATCGGCCTGCGCGATGGTGAGCTGGCTTTTGATTTGCCATCCAGCGAGGTGTCGCAAGAGCGGCTACGCCAGCTCTATGCGCAGCATGAAGAAGAATTGTTTGGCCCCACGCCGATCAATGAATTTCCTGAGCAGCACCCCAGTGGCCAACCTGCGGTGATGCATTGCCGATGAGTTCTGTTGTATTGACTGCGCCTGATCTGCGCGACCCGGCTTGGAGTGGGCGCGTCTTTTGGATCATTGCGGCTTTGCTGCTGATGTGGCCACTGCTGGTGATCACGGAGTTCAAGCCGTGGCTGCTTTGGCATGCGGATAGCCGCAAGGTCATGGGCTCGTTTCTTGGCGATTTTTTCCCGCCTGCGCATGACAAAGAGTTTTTAATCCTAGTGGCGAAAGAAACTTGGCGCACAGTCGCCATTGCCACGGCTGGCATCGCTCTGGCTCTGCTCATGGCGATTCCGCTCACTTTGCTGGGCACTTCGGCGTTGTCAGTTTCAGCGCTCTCAGGCCGCATGGCGCGCTTGCCAGCTTTTGCGCGGCAGCTGATTCGCTGGCTGCTGATCGTGCTGCGCAGCGTGCCTGAACTGGTGTGGGCACTGGTGTTTGTGCGCGTGGTGGGCTTGGGCGCGACTGCGGGCGTGATTGCGATTGCGCTCACCTATGCAGGCATGCTCGGCAAGGTCTACACCGAAATTTTAGAAAGCGGCGAAGCGCATGCCACGCAATCGCTCATGCGAAATGGCGGCGGCCGCCTGCAATCTTTCTTCTATGGCCTGCTGCCGCAAAACGCAGCGGAACTCACGAGTTATACCGTTTACCGCTGGGAATGCGCGATTCGCTCCAGCGCGGTGCTAGGCTTTGTGGGCGCGGGAGGCCTCGGCCAGCAGATGGACAACTCGATGAAGATGTTCAAAGGCGGCGAAGTGGCTACTTTGCTGCTGGTGTTCATGCTGCTGGTGTGGCTTGCTGATAAAGCCAGCTCGTGGCTGCGCAAGGAGCTGGGATGAATCCAATTCCTGTTCGCACGCCTGCCGCCAATGAGGTGTACAAACTGCCTCCCAAGCTTTTCGATGCGCGCTGCAAGGCATGCTGGTTCGTCTTCGGGCTGATCGTTTTAACCATCGCCAGCTTCTGGTCGCTCAATCTGCAATGGGCTGAGTTGTTCAGCTTGCAATCTGTGGGCTTGATGGGCAAGTTCATTGGCGAGCTGCTCTCGCCTGATTTCTCTGCAAAATTCGTCTCGAAATTATGGATTGCATCGCTAGAAACCTTGGCCATGTCAGCGCTGGGCACGATCATCGCTGCCGTGCTCGGCCTCATGCTTGCACTGCCTGCGAGTAAAACGCATGAGGGAGACAAGGCTTATTTCAAAGCACCTGCGCGAATATTGCTCAACGCGCTGCGCAGCATCCCTGAGCTGGTGTGGGCGGCGCTGCTCTTGATTGCTGCGGGCTTGGGGCCATTCGCAGGCACGCTGGCTTTGGGCTTGCACACTGCGGGTGTGCTTGGCCGCTTGTATGCCGAGAGTATTGAGAATGCCCAACCCGGCCCAGCCTTCGCACTGCGCGCGCGCGGCGTGAGCGAGGGGCGGATTTTTTGGTATGCCACCTTGCCGCAGATCATTCCGCAACTGCTGAGCTACACGCTTTACCGCTGGGAAAACAACATTCGCGCAGCAGCGGTGCTCGGCGTGGTGGGCGGCGGCGGCTTGGGGCAGATGCTGGCGTTTCACATGGGCCTATTCCAAATGAGCAAAACCTCCACCATTTTGCTGGCCATGCTGGCTTTGGTGGCACTGGTGGATGCGCTGAGCTATGTAGCTCGGCGTTGGATGCAGAAGTAATCCGCTCCTTTATTGATAGCAAACTATCTAGATTTCTATCCGGCTACTTGCCCAAAAAGCACTATAAAAACGGGTTTTCAATCACCAGCTTACCAAAGCGCTGGCCATGCGAGAAATCTTCAGACACGAGCACATCTGCATCTGCGCGAAGAGCCGCCTCCAAGATGAGTGCATCCCACCAAGAGAGTTGATGTTTCTGAACCAATTGCGTAGCGGCTAGCACATGCTGCGCTTGCGTAGCCATGACCCTGAATTGCGAAAACGACGCCACATGCTCCTGCGCCTGTTGGTGCGATAGCTTGGGCTTGAGCCGGCGTGTGAGCACGTTGTAAAACTCGATCAACACCTGAGTACTCAGGCAGGCTTCATGTTCTTGTGCAATGTGGTTGAAGAATTGCTTTGCACGAGATTGGCGAGCGGAGTCATCATTGTCGAGGATGTAGCCCAAGACATGGGTGTCAAAAAAATAGATCATGACGAGGAGCTGGAGCGCGATGGATACGGGCGGTCATACAGCTCATCACGATTGAATTTCCAGCCACCTAATCCACCTGTGTATGCGCGAGCCGCTTCAAGAATCTTCTTCGCTGCTTCTTTTTGCTGTTCGCGCGATGCAGCAGGCTGCTCGGACGCGTACTGCTGTAAGAACTCCCGCACTTTGGCGGAAACGGAAGTGCCCTCGCGGATTGCGCGCACACGGGCTTCTCGGATGACTTCTTCATCCAGCGAGATCGTTAAATTGGTCATAGCGACTCCTGATTGTCAAATACGTGTCACACGAGAACTCGTGCTGCACGTATTCTCGTGCGATAATTTGAATGTGTCAAGCGTCACAAATTTGAAAATCACTTTCCCCGAAGAACTGCCCGTCTCTGCGCGGCGGCAGGAGATTGCGCGGGCTATTTCTGATCATCAGGTGGTGATCGTTTGCGGTGAAACGGGTTCTGGCAAAACCACGCAGCTGCCCAAAATTTGCTTGGAGCTGGGGCGCGGACTCCCGCAGGCAGGCCGCAAACAACAAATCATCGGCCACACCCAACCGCGCCGTATCGCAGCATCCACCGTGGCCAAGCGCATCGCGCAAGAGCTGAACACGCCGCTGGGCGAGGTGGTGGGCTACAAGGTGAGGTTTGCCGACAAGTTGGGCAAAGGCGCATCGGTCAAGCTCATGACGGATGGTATTTTGCTGGCCGAGACGCAGACCGATCCGCTGCTCAAGGCTTACGACACACTCATCATCGACGAAGCGCATGAGCGCAGCTTGAATATTGATTTCTTGCTTGGCTACCTGCGCCAGCTCTTGCCGCGCCGTCCTGATCTCAAAATTATCATTACGTCTGCGACGATTGATGCGGATCGGTTTGCGCAGCATTTTGCTTCGCGCAATGGCCCAGCGCCTGTGATCATGGTGAGCGGGCGCACTTATGCCGTGGAGCAACGCTATCGCCCCTTCGAGGAGAGTCGCGATTTCAGCGCTAACGATGCGATTGCCGATGGCGTGGATGAACTTTGGCCCGGTTCCCCGCGCGGCGACATTCTCATCTTCCTGCCCGGCGAGCGCGAGATTCGTGAGGCGGCAGATCATCTGCGCAAGCACTGCGCCAAGCAGCCAGGTCGCCAAAATGTCGATGTGCTTCCGCTTTTTGCTCGCCTCTCGCAAGCTGAGCAAGAGCGCATCTTCGAGCCCGATGGCCGCCCGCGCATCGTGCTCGCCACCAATGTGGCCGAAACCTCGCTGACCGTACCCGGCATTCGCTATGTGATTGACGCAGGCACGGCGCGCGTGAAGCGCTATAGTTTTAGGAACAAGGTAGAGCAGTTGCTCATTGAGCCTGTGAGCCAAGCCGCAGCCAACCAACGGGCCGGGCGCTGCGGGCGCGTGGCAGAAGGCATTTGCATTCGCCTGTATGACGAAAAAGATTTCATCGGCAGGCCGCGCTTTACCGATCCCGAAATTCTGCGTTCATCGCTAGCCGCCGTGATCTTGCGCATGAAATCGCTGCACCTTGGTGTGGTGGAAGATTTCCCCTTCATCGATGCGCCGAGCAAGCGCGCCATTGCAGATGGCTACCAGCTCTTGCAAGAGCTAGGTGCTGTGGATGAGTTCAATGAGCTCACCAAACTCGGCGCAGAGCTTGCCAAGCTCCCGCTTGATCCGCGCGTAGGCCGCATGATTTTGGAAGCCAAATCGCGCAGTGCGTTGAGCGATGTGCTGATCATCGCGTCAGCACTCAGCCTGCAAGATGTGCGAGATCGCCCGCTGGACATGCAGCAAAAGGCCGATGAAGCGCATAAAAAGTTTGACGACGAGCGCAGCGAGTTTGTGGGCTACCTCAAGCTGTGGAAATGGCTGGATGATGTGCGAGGCAGCGGAGACAATAAGAGCAGCAACCGCCAATGGGAGCAGCAGCTTCGCGCCAGCTTTGTGAATATTCGCCGCGTGCGCGAATGGCGGGATATTTATTCGCAGCTCGTGAGCACAGTGCAAGACCTAGGCTTCAAACCCAATGCGCAGCCTGCCACTTTTGAGCAACTGCATCTGAGCCTGCTCGCCGGCCTGCTTGGCAACATTGGCTACAAGCAAGAAGAGGAAGATCTCTGGTTGGGTGCGCGGGGTATCAAATGGCAGCCGCATCCGGGCGCGAATTTGTCTAAAAAACCGGGGCGCTGGATCGTTTGCGCAGAATTAGTGGAGACCACGCGGCTGTTTGGCCGTGGCGTAGCGAGCATTGAGCCCAAATGGGTGGAGCAGGTGGCCGATCATTTGCTCACCAAACAATTGCTAGAGCCGCACTTTGACAAGCGCGGCGGCGATGTGTTGGCCTATGAGCGTGCCTCGCTCTATGGTTTGCTGATTTACAGCGGGCGGCGCGTGAATTTCTCGCGCGTTGATCCGCATGCTGCGCGAGAGATTTTCATTCGCGAAGCGCTCGTGGCAGGCTGCGTGGGCGAGATCAAGGAAGCTTGGGATTGCAAACTGCCCTTTTATGCCCACAACCAGCGCATGGTGCGCCAAGTCGAAGAGCTGGAGCACAAGAGCCGCCGACAAGATGTGTTGGTGGATGAAGAGCTGATCTTCGCGTTTTACGACCAGCAATTGCCCGCCGACTTGTGCAGCGCCCGCGAGCTGGAGGCTTGGTACAAAGCCCATCACGGCGCCAACCCCAAGCTGCTTTACATCAGCAAAGACGAGCTGATGCGCCACGAGGCCTCGGGCATCACCAGCCAAGCCTTCCCCAAGCTCATTCGCCTAGGCGGCGTGGACTGCAAAGCTAGCTACCTGCATGACCCCGGCGACGCCAAAGACGGGCTCACGGTGGAGCTGCCGCTGTTTGCGCTGAATCAAGTGAATGAGGAGCGCTGCGAATGGCTAGTCCACGGCATGCTCCAGCAAAAAGTGCAGGCCCTGCTCAAAAGCCTGCCCCAGCGCCCCCGCTCGCGCCTCGTGCCCCTGCCCGAGAGCGCGGCGCGGCTTACGGAAATTTTGAATGTGCCCGAGGCATTCGGCAAAGGCTCACTGGTGGATGCGCTGCTGAAATTGTGCAAAGAAGCCACCAGCGTCGATATCAAGCGCACCGATTTCAAGCTCGATATGCTGCAAGCGCATCTGTTCATGAACTACCGCGTGGTTGATGAGCATGGCAGGCAACTCGCGCAGGGCCGCAGTCTGGCGGCAATCAAGGCCGAGCTGGGTGGGCAGGCCAGAGGCGCATTTGCGGCTTTGGCGCAAATGTCCTCAGCAGTCTCTCAACCTGAGAATTTAGAGCAAAAACAGCAAGTAGCCGGCTACGAGCCTGCGCAGATTGCTATTAAATCAGGAGTAACACCTGCGCCAGCACCTACAGCCCCCGCCTTCGACGCCGATGCCCGCTACACCGATTGGAGCTTCGGCGAGTTGCCCGAGCTGCTAGAAATCCGCCGCAAGCTCGGCAAAGAAGTGCAAACATTGATCGGATTCCCCGCCTTGATCGATCAAACCGATGCAGTCAGCATCGAAGTGTTCGACGAGCCCGCAGTTGCGGCACTTAAGCACCAAGCAGGATTGCGCCGCCTAGTCGCTCTGCAAATCAAAGATGCGCTCAAATACTTAGAAAAAAACATCCCCGATCTGCAAAAAATGGGCATCGCTTATTTACCCTTAGGTACCAGCGAAGAACTCAAAACCCAAATCCTTGAGTTAGCAATCGACAAAGCATTCCTACAAGACCCGCTGCCCACCACCGCGCAAGAATTCAAAACCCGCGTGGCCGACGGAAGAGGGCGCTTAACCCTGATCTGCAACGAAGTCGCCCGCCTAGCAGCCACCATCCTCACCGAATACCAAACCGCCCTGCGCAAAATCAAAGACAGTAAAAACGCGCCCGAAGCAGTAGCAGACTGCACAGCCCAACTCCAGCGCCTGATGCCCAAACGCTTCCTCAGCACCACGCCCTACGTGCGCCTCCAACACTTCGCCCGCTACCTCAAAGCCATCACCCTGCGCCTAGAAAAATACCGAGCCGATCCCGCCAGAGATGCCCTGCGCCGACAAGAATTTCGCCCCGAAGAACAACGCTTCCTGCGATTGTTAGCAGAGCGTAAAGGCGTGCTGGACGAGCGCCTAGAAGACCTCCGCTGGCTCTTCGAAGAGTTGCGAGTCAGCTTCTTCGCCCAAGAGCTGCGCACCCCCCAGCCCGTGAGCATCAAGCGGATTCAGAAGAGTTTTGAGCAGTTGGCGCTTTGAGTGTCGACGACTTGATCAAAGCGGGAAGTCAATTCCTGTCACTTCTTTCAACCATTTCAAGTGGTTGTCGATAGAAATCTGCACCACTTTTTGAATAAAAGGCTCGAAGCTTGCCGAGTTGTACGAGGTACTCACGGTTTCTTGATGTCCATGAAACGACACTATGACTTCATAAACTTCAAACTGAAACCAGATGCGACT
>JAYVJQ010000053.1:0-2669 GCA_043769055.1 Allobrachymonas sp. | reverse complement strand
ATATACCCAGCAAGAGTGGAAAATTCCTACACCTGCTGAATATCGTGATCTGCTGGATAGCAAAATAGCTTTTGGATGGTTTGAGTTACCAGCCTACGACTATCTGGTTTATTTAAGGCATCACGGCTTTCCTTCACCACTTCTTGATTGAACTGCATCCCCTTATATTGCCGCACACTTCGCATGCTCGGGCGATCTAAAAAGCAATGACCGTATCGCACTCTATGCCTTGCTTGAATACGCAGGGAATGGGAAAACTAGTAGTCACCAACAACCTACAGTGCATGGAGCAGGACCCAACGTTCGCAGTCATCGCAGGCACTTTTTACAACAAAGTCAGTACACAATGTGCCTTGAAAAGCGTGGTGACCATTTGTTCTATGCCTCTCACGAAGCAGCACTGACAGCGAATCAGGAGAATTCACAAGATTTACTCTGGAAATTTACTCTACCAGCATCGGAGTGTGTACGTGTTCTCAAGAGTCTAGACAAATTCAATCTGAATGCCTATTCGTTATTTGGCTCTGAAGAGAGCTTGATGCAAACGATGGCAATGCGTCTGCTAAGCCCCTAAAGCGATCTATAAATCTATCCGCAAATATCCAATAGCTGCCAAGCAATCAAAGCAGCAACCGCAACTCCGCAGCCGCTGCCTGCATCTGCGCTAAATACGCTTTTTGCAGCGCATCGCTTGAGCGCGGGGGGCGCTGGGTGGCGTTGGTGAGGACGAGGTTCATGGCTGCGACTACGCGGCCTTGGGTGCCCTGCAGAGGCACGGCCAAGGCATACACGCCTAGCTCGTGCTCTTGGTGAACTTCGCTGTAGCCTTGCTGGCCTGCGGCGGCAATCAGGCGGCGCAGGTGGGTGGCTTGGGTGATGGTGTGGGGCGTGAGCTTTTGGCGCTGTTGCGTGGCGAGGAATGCTTTGAGCTGCACTGGGCTGAGCTGGGCGAGCAGCACGCGGCCTGTGCTGGTGGCGTGCGCTGCTAGGCGCGCGCCGAGGTTCACGCCGTAGGGCAGCGCAAGGCTCTCGATGCGATGCTCGCCGGATCGAGCGATGATGACTGCATGCTCGCCATCAAGCACTGCGACTGAGAAGGCTTGGCCGGTTTGCACAGCAAGGCGATTGAGCGTGGGCTGCACGACTCGGGGCAGGCGGGCCGAGGCAAGGTAATTGCCAGCTAGGCGCAGCACGCGGTGCGTGAGCCAATAGTTAGGGGAGCGAGTGCCCTCCTCCGCTTCCAAATAACCCAAGGCTTGCAAGGTGAGCACATGGCGGCGTGCGGCGGCGCGCGTGAGGCCAGCGCGATCAGCAATTTGCGTGATGGAGAGGCGTTGGCGCTCCGCAGAAAAGCTTTCCAGCACGGCGAATGCTTTGGCCGCGCCTTCGATCCAATCGGAGGGGGCGACGGTTTCTTGAGATGTAGGCGATGAAAGCATTGCGCGATTATCGCGCAATAGAGCCACTGAACGCGCAAACGAGTGCTATGGAAGCTCTCTATTTGAGACCTGGGATTTAAGCTTGCTTGATTCGCTGCTCAAAGGCTTTGAGAACACGGAAGCCACAAAAATTGCACGGAAGACACAGAAAAATCCCTTTTTGTATTTTCCGTGCATTCCGTGAAACCTCCGTGCCTTCCGTGCTCTGAAAAACGTCAACCAACAACAAACCCGAATCGAAGACACATATGAAGACTCTAAGAACTCAAGTCGGCATCATCGGCGCGGGCCCGGCAGGTTTGCTGTTGGGGGCACAGCTATCAAAAGCGGGCATTGACAACATCATCGTGGAGCGGCAAAGCGGCGAGTATGTGCTCTCGCGGATTCGGGCGGGGATTTTGGAGCAGACGACTGTGGATGCGCTGGTGCAAGCGGGTGTGGGCGAGCGGTTGCTGCGCGAAGGCATTCCTCATGCGCATTTGAGCCTCTCGTTTGCGGGCCAGCTGCACACGATTGATTTGCCTAAGCTCACGGGCGGCAAGACGGTGACAGCGTATGGGCAGACAGAAGTAACGAAGGATTTGATGGATCACCGCGCAACTCTGGGTCGGCAGACGATTTATGAAGCGAAGGACGTGAGTTTGCAAGATTTAACGACGACTAAGCCCCGCATTCGCTTTGTGCAAGATGGCACAACACAAGAAATTGAATGCGACTTTATCGCTGGCTGCGATGGCTTTCATGGCATTTCGCGGCAGAGCATTCCGAAAGACAAACGACGAGAATTCTCTCGCGAGTATCCGTTTGGCTGGGTGGGTGTGTTGGCCGATGTGCCGCCGGTCTCACCCCATGCTGTGATCTATGGCAACAGCCCTGATGGCTTTTCGCTTTGCTCCATGCGCAGCATGACGCGCAGCCGCTACTACGTGCAATGCCCGATCACAGATAAAGTGGAGGATTGGAGCGATGCACGCTTTTGGGATACCTTGCGCAGCCGCTTGCCCAGCGAGACAGCCAACGCCATCATCACAGGCCCGTCGATTGAGAAAAGCATTGCACCGTTGCGCAGCTACGTAGCTGAGCCGATGCGCTGGGGGCAGCTGTTTTTAGCCGGCGATGCAGCGCACATCGTGCCGCCGACAGGTGCCAAAGGCTTGAACTTAGCCGCGAGCGATGTGGGCATGCTCGCTGAGGCTTTTCAGCAGCATTACTTTGAGCAAAGCAATCAAG
>JAYVJQ010000052.1:0-14391 GCA_043769055.1 Allobrachymonas sp. | reverse complement strand
CTGGGCTTGTTTTTAGCAGCGTATTTCAATTGGCATGTGCCTTTCTTTGCGATAGCAGGTGCGAGCGGTTTACTGGTGGTCTTGGCTTGGCAAACCCTTCCTCCGCTGCGCGATCATTTGAAGGCTGCGCGCAAGATGTCGCCGATGGCCAATATGGTCGATACCGTGCTCAACCGCGATCATCAAAAAGCCTTGCTCTTCACGTTTTTGATGATGTTTGTGGGCTTCGTGGTGATTCCCTACATCACGCTCTACACCACATCCAACGGCAAGCTCACTACGCAGCAAATTCCGTATATCTACCTGTTTGGCGGCATTGCCACCTTGCTGAGCGCGCGCTGGATTGGCCGCGCCACTGATGCGCGCGGCAAAGTGCCCATGTTTCGCACATTGGCCTTGCTCACTATCATTCCAGTGATGGGCATGACGCTCAGCGCGCCCTTGGGCTTGTACGGCATCATCCCTGTGAGCGTGCTGTTTTTTGTATTCATGAGCGGGCGCATGATCCCCGGCATGGCCATCGTCACTTCAGCCTGCAACCCAAGCCAGCGCGGTACGTTTATGGCGCTGAACTCTGCTGTGCAGTCGTTGGGTATGAGCGCTGCCGCCTTTTTGGGAGGCCTCATCATCAGTCGCGATGCGCAAGGCTTGGTACTCAATTATTGGGGCAATGGCTTGGTGGGTGTGGCCGCCAGTTTGGTGAGTTTTTGGCTGGTGGGCAAGTTGCGGCTGGAGTGGAATGTGCCCCCTCATGCGTCTGCCAGCGCAGTTTCTACAAAAATTTAACAAAAAAATTCTTCTTTGAAATCATGGTGTTGCGAGGTTTTTTGCCCGAGCACCTGAAAAATTGTGTATTTCGTTGATTTTTTGTTGCAATGCAAGATTGCGCGGGCAAAGTATTCCGTGCATGATGTCTTCAAGTTCTGAATTTTTGGACGCTGTCAGCAGGCGGTCAACTTGCCGGCAGCGATTGTGAAACGAGAGCATAAGGAGGCTTCTCATGAACTTGACGATCAGTGGACATCACCTCGAAGTTACGCCAGCGCTACGAACATACGTGACCAGCAAAATCGACCGAATATCACGGCATTTTGACCAAGTGGTGGATGTCAAAGTCCTGCTCAGTATCGAAAAACAAAAAGAGAAAGAGCGACGACAAATTGCCGAATGCAACATCCACGTCAAGGGCGACGATCTCTTTGCCACCAGCGCCCACGCTGATTTGTATGCTGCAGTCGATGAACTGGTTGATAAGCTGGACCGCCAAGTGGGCCGCTACAAAACCAAGAAACAAGACCACCATGCCGGCGAATCCGCCAAGCGGTATTTGCAATGACGGTGTCACGATGGCTTGATCTTTATGCTCAGGCCATCGCACCAAAAAATGAATACTTTTGTTTTCAAAATGCAAGCCGCTGTCAACCGACAGCGGCTTTTTTGTGACTTTTTTATGTCCGTTCGTCTGAAACCTAGGGTTTTCACGAGCGCAGGTGCATAATTCGCATCCCGGCATTGTTAATCGCCAGTTACACATAGTCCCTATGAATCGTCTTGCTGCCATATTGCCTTCTGCCCAAGTACTGGCTGGCGTTGATGCCACAAGTAAAAAGCGTGCTTTTGAAGAAGCTGGTTTGCTGTTTGAGAATTTGCATGGCCTCTCGCGTGCCTTGGTGACCGATAGCCTGTTTGCGCGTGAGCGTTTGGGTTCTACCGGCTTGGGTCATGGTGTGGCCATACCGCATGGCCGTATCAAGGGCCTCAAAGCGCCGATGGCAGCGATGTTCTCCTTGGCCAACCCGATTGGCTTTGATGCCCCCGATGAGCAGCCTGTGAGTCTGCTCATTTTTTTGCTCGTGCCCGAAGCGGCCACGCAAAAGCATCTTGAAATCTTGTCGGAGATTGCCGAGCTGCTGAGCGATGCGCCCTTGCGTGAGCGCTTAAAAGCCGCGCCGAGTGCCGAGCAGTTGCACGCTTGGGTGGCGCAGTGGCAATCGGCCACCACCGTCATGTCCATGCCTTTGGCGGCTTGATTTTTTCTTCTCGCTGAACTAACGTATGAAGCCCTCGGTCATCAGCGCCGATGTGCTGTTTGAAGACCATCGCGAGCGCCTGAAATGGGCTTGGGTGGCTGGTTTGGGTGCTTCTGAGCGCCATTTCGATGAAGTGGCTGTGCGCGCCGCGCGCTCCGGCGCTGATTTGGTGGGCTACCTCAATTACATTCATCCTTACCGCGTGCAAGTGCTCGGTGAGCGCGAAGTGGCCTATCTCACACCCTCCGCCGAGTTAACCGAAGACGATTGCGCCCGCCGCATCTCGCGCATCGTGACCTTAGAGCCGCCCGTGATCATCATTGGCGATGGCCTAGAAGCGCCTGAGACACTGCTTCAAATGTGCGAGCGTGCCCAGATCCCCGCCTTCCAAACGCCTGAATCTGCCGCTTTCGTGATCGATCTGCTGCGGGCTTACCTTTCGCGCCACTTCGCCGACCGCACCAATATGCATGGCGTTTTCATGGATATTCTGGGTTTGGGTGTGCTGATCACGGGCGAATCGGGTCTCGGTAAAAGCGAATTGGCCTTGGAGTTGATCTCGCGCGGCAATGGCTTGGTGGCTGATGATGCAGTGGATTTATTTCGCACCAACCAAACCAATATCGAAGGTCGTTGCCCGGAGCTGCTGCAAAACCTGCTGGAGCTGCGCGGCATTGGCCTGTTGGATATTCGCGCGATTTTTGGCGAAACAGCGGTGCGCCGCCGTATGCGCTTAAAGCTCATCGTGCATCTGGTGCGCCGCGCGACGATGGAAAAAGACTATGAGCGCATCCCTTATGAGCCGTTGCTGCAAGACGTGCTGGGCATCCCGATTCGCAAGGTGGTGATTCAGGTGGAAGCGGGCCGCAACATCGCCGTACTGGTCGAGGCCGCTGTGCGCAACACCATTTTGCAGCTGCGCGGCATCAACACCTTTGATGAATTTGTGGAGCGCCAGCGGCATGCGATGGAGCAGACCTCCAAGCAACGCTAAGGCGTGTGTTTGATGTGCTTTTGAAGCATTTTAGACATTTTGCCGTTATAGAATATGCGTTGTTTGCTATTCAATCAATAGCAATCTTGATTGTGTGTGCATGTAAGTGTTGCCCCCTCTCTTGCGAATTCACTAGGTGAATCGTCCATAAGCTGTCAGTATCAAAGTGTCCCAACTTGGGGCTTATGGGGAAATATATCAACGTTTACATCTGGTGCGCCATCGGCGCTTTCGCGGGCTGGCTCTTAACACGCATGAGCAGCATTTCTACAGCAAGTACCACCATCGAAAACATTTTGATTGGCATGTTTGGCGCTTTTATCGGCGGTGATTTTGTGGCGGCGCAGATCAGCGGTGATGCCGTGGCCAAGGATTTTCATTTCTCCTCGCTCCTGTTGGCAATCGCTGGCGCCGTGCTCATGCTCGGCTTGCTGCAATTGATGCGCAAAGTCGTAGGGCCGATGCGCAACGGCGTGAGCAAGAAAAAGCGTGATTATTGAAGCGATCAAGATACACACTGTTTGCTCCTGATTTAATAGCAAACTACATAGATTCCATAACGGATACTGAGCGATTTTCAACAAAAAAGCGCCTAAAAGGCGCTTTTTTGTTGCATCAAGGGGTTTTACTTCTTGAGCGAATCACGAATCTCGCGCAGCAGCATCACATCTTCTGCGGGTGCGGCAGGTGCGGGAGCTGGCTCGGCCGCTTTCATCTTGTTCATGGCTTTGACCATTTGGAAAATGATGAAGGCCAAAATCATGAAGTTGATCACGATGGTAATGAAATTTCCATACGCAAACAGGTTCGCACCTGCCTTGGTGAGCGAGTCGTAGCTGGCTGCGCCCTCCACTGCTTTGGCCGGCGGTGACAACATAATGAACATCTCAGTGAAGTTCAAACCACCGAAGATTTTGCCCACAATCGGCATGATGATGTCTTTGACCAGTGAGTCGACAATTTTGCCGAACGCTGCGCCGATGATCACACCGACCGCCAAATCCATCACATTGCCCTTGAGTGCGAAATCTTTAAACTCTTGCATCATGCCCATATCAGAACTCCTTATCGTTGGTTTTACCGGGACGCACCGGTGTAAATTACTACCAAAGTTGTAGCTTGGTAGCTCGCCACTGCGCAGTATCGCCCGAAAAAGGCGGCTGTCAAGCGGCGGGAAACTTTCAGTTTCTGATGAATGAATTACTGCACAAAGCTGTTGTCTATTGAAAACAGCATCTGCGCTCAGCTACAATTGCGGGTTGTCCCTAAATACACTGACTTTTTGAGGAAATCCATGAGTAACGTGGACCAATCCAAGCGCACTTGGGTGATCACATCCGCTTGCGCAGGCGCTATCGGCGCTGGCGCAGTTGCTGTGCCATTTGTAAGCACTTTTTCACCTTCTGAGAAGGCCAAAGCGGCTGGCGCAGCGGTGGAAGTCGATATTTCCGCCCTGAAACCCGGAGAGAAAACCGTCGTCGAATGGCGCGGCAAACCTGTCTGGATCATGCGCCGCACGCCCGAAATGCTGGCCAGCCTGGCCAAGAATGAGAGCGGCTTGGCCGATCCCAAGTCTGAGCGCAAAGCCCAAGAGACCACGCCCATGGCCGAGACGCGCAACGCGCATCGTTCCATCAAGCCCGAAATCTTCGTGGCGGTGGGCATTTGCTCGCACTTGGGCTGCTCGCCATCGGATAAATTGGAAGCCAAAGCAGAATCCTTTGATGCCAGCTGGCAAGGCGGCTTTATTTGCCCCTGCCACGGCTCGACCTTCGATCTAGCAGGTCGCGTATTTAAAAACAAACCCGCACCCGATAACCTCGAAGTGCCACCCCACCAGTACCTCAGCGACACCAAGTTGCTGATCGGTGAAGCAAAACAAGCCTGAGGCAATACAACATGGCTGAAATGAAAGAAATCTCCCCGAACGCCAGCGCAACCGACAAGGTGCTCAACTGGTTTGAAAACCGCATTCCCACTGCGTTTGATGCCTACAAAGTGCATATGTCGGAGTATTACGCTCCGAAAAACTTCAATTTTTGGTATATTTTTGGCGCGCTAGCGATGCTGGTGCTGGTCATCCAGATCGTCACTGGCATTTTCCTTACGATGCACTATAAGCCTGATGCGAATCAGGCCTTTGCCTCGGTGGAATACATCATGCGCGATGTGCCTTGGGGCTGGCTGGTGCGCTACATGCACTCTACAGGCGCTTCCGCCTTCTTCGTGGTGGTGTATTTGCACATGTTCCGTGGCCTGATGTATGGCTCGTACCGCAAGCCGCGTGAATTGGTGTGGATTTTTGGTTGCGGCATTTTCTTGTGCCTGATGGCTGAAGCCTTTATGGGTTATTTGCTGCCTTGGGGTCAGATGAGCTACTGGGGCGCGCAGGTGATCGTGAACTTGTTTGCGGCGATTCCTTTCATCGGCCCTGATTTAGCGCTCTTGATTCGCGGCGATTACGTCGTGGGCGATGCGACGCTCAACCGCTTCTTCGCATTTCACGTCATCGCCATACCGCTGGTGTTGCTCGGCTTGGTGGCTGCACACATTATTGCGCTGCATGATGTGGGCTCGAACAATCCAGATGGCGTAGAAATCAAAAAAGGCCCGAAAGGCAATGCGTGGTCGGCCAACGCGCCTGCCGATGGCATTCCCTTCCATCCTTACTACACCGTACACGACATCTTCATGGTCAGCGTGTTCTTGATGGTGTTTACGGCCATCGTGTTCTTTGCCCCTGAGATGGGTGGCTACTTCTTGGAGTTCAACAACTTCATTCCAGCCGATCCTTTGAAGACCCCGCCCCATATTGCACCTGTTTGGTACTTCACGCCGTATTATTCGATGCTGCGCGCGACCACGGATGAGATGGTTTACGTGCTCGTGGCCTTGCTCTTGGCCGGCACTGCGATTGCTGTGGTCAAGAATGTCGTGACAGGCATCTTCAAACCCGTCGTGATCGTGGCCGCTCTGGTGGCCAGCGCCTTGCTGCTGACCTTTGAAGCCAAATTCTGGGGTGTGGTGGTGATGGGCGTCTCGACGATGATCCTGTTCGCTTTGCCTTGGCTCGATTACAGCCCCGTCAAATCGATTCGCTACCGCCCAACATGGCACAAGTGGCTGTATGGCATCTTCGTGTTCAACTTCTTCATCTTGGGCTATCTGGGCATCAAAGCGCCTGGCGTGTGGGGCATTGTGTGGGGTCAAGATTTGGCTGCGCGTGTCTCGCAAATTGGCACTTTGCTGTATTTTGGTTTCTTCATTCTTATGCCCGTGTGGAGCCGCATTGGCCCGTTCAAGCAAGAGCCGGATCGCGTGACTTTTGAAGCACACTGATCACGGGAGATTTACATGAAAAAAATTATCCTCTCCTTCATTGCTGCTCTTTCTTTCTCTGGCGCATTTGCCGCCAGCGAAGGCATTGCTTGGGAAAAAGCCAATCCGCAAACGACCGACATGGCCGCCCTGCAAAACGGCGCGAAGCTGTTCGTCAACTACTGCCTGAACTGCCACAGCGCCGCTTACATGCGCTACAACCGCTTGAAAGACATTGACCTGACCGAGCAGCAAATCAAAGACAACCTGCTGTTCACCACCGAAAAGGTGGGCGACACGATGAAATCCAACATCGATCCGAAGCAGGCCAAGGAATGGTTTGGTGGCTTGCCACCCGATCTCACGGTGATTGCCCGCTCTAAAGCCGATGCAAGCAAAGGTGCTGGCGCAGATTACATCTACACGCTCCTGCGCAGCTACTACCGCGATGGCGACAAAGCCACCGGCTGGAACAACAAAGCCTACCCGAACATCGGCATGCCACACCCTCTGTGGGAGCTGCAAGGTGAGCAAAAGCCCGTCTACAAAACGGTGATGAACCATGGCAAAGAAGAACAAGTGCTCGCAGGCTGGGAAATCGTTAAACCCGGCACGATGAACCAGCTGCAATACAAGCAAGCTGTAAGCGATTTGGTGAGCTATTTGCAATGGATGGGCGAGCCTGCACAGAATCAGCGTGTGCGCATTGGCGTCTGGGTGCTGATTTTCTTGTCGATCTTCACCATCTTCGCTTGGCGTATGAATGCGTCTTTCTGGAAAGACATCAAATAAAGCACGCCCAAAAATTTCGCTACGCACGATACTTTTGGGCGGAAAAAACAGGCAAAAAAATCTCGGGTCGGCCCGTCGATTTTTTGCAAATATGGAGTGATCGGTAGCCCGATCACTCTTTTTGATTTAAAGGAACTCCTATCATGATGGTGCTTTACTCGGGTACAACTTGCCCTTTCTCTCATCGCAGCCGTTTCGTGCTGTTTGAAAAAGGCATGGACTTTGAAATCCGTGATGTGGACTTGTACAACAAGCCTGAAGACATCAATGTGATGAACCCCTATGGCCAAGTGCCGATTTTGGTTGAGCGCGATTTGATTCTGTATGAGTCCAACATCATCAATGAATACATCGATGAGCGCTTCCCACACCCACAACTCATGCCCGGCGACCCAGTAGATCGCGCGCGCGTGCGCCTGTTCTTGCTCAATTTTGAGAAAGAGCTGTTCACCAACGTGTCGGTTTTAGAAAATCGCGCCCTCAAAGGCAATGACAAAGTGCTGGAGAAATCCCGTGCCCACATCCGCGACAAGCTCACCCAAATGGCTCCCGTGTTCCTCAAAAACAAATTCATCATGGGCGATAACTTCTCCATGCTGGATGTGGCCTTGGCTCCATTGCTGTGGCGATTGGATTTCTATGGCATTGAATTGTCCAAGAACGCTGCGCCTTTGCTGAAGTATGCCGAGCGCATCTTCTCGCGCCCCGCCTACATTGAAGCGCTCACGCCTTCTGAGAAAGTCATGCGCAAGTAATTCGCGCTGCCTTCTCAAAAAGCCGCTGTCGTGCATCCAAGCACCCAGCGGCTTTTTTGTACTTTTGGTTTAGGGGACTGGAGCATACGAGGAGGCTCAAAGTGATGCCACAATGGTGTGGGTGGATGATTTCTGTGGTTCTGAGAAAATCATTCGATACTACTAATTTAATAGCAAACTTCGTTGATTTTATGCCGGCTAACCGTCATTTTTCTTCTCAAAATAGCTGCTGGCTGGGCACGGCAACCTCATGATGCAATCCGCCTCCTCCTCTGTGATCTTGGTCGCCGGCTCGGCCAACTTAGATTTCGTCGTGCGCGCCGCTCAGATTCCTGCACCCGGTCAAACCGTGCTCGGGCGAGACTTTCAAACCTTTCCAGGCGGCAAAGGTGCCAACCAAGCCGTGGCCTGCGCGCGCGCGGGCGGCGCGGCTACAGCCATGCTGGCTGCTTTCGGTGCCGATGATTTTGCCAAACTGCTCAAAGCATCACTCGCGCAAGCCGGCGTCGTTTTGCATGAAGTCGAAAGCAGCCAGCCTACGGGCACGGCCTTCATCTGCGTGAGCGATGCCGGGGACAATGCGATCACCGTTGCACCCGGTGCAAATCAGGATTTGAAGTCGGCGCATTGGCCAGAAAATCTGCCGATTTCTCATCTGCTCATGCAGCTTGAAACGCCCGTGCCCACGGTGCAAGCCTTTGCGCAAGCGGCACGTGCGCAGGGCGCGAAGGTGGTGCTCAATGCAGCGCCAGCGCGCGCTTTACCATCTGAATTACTGCGCATGATCGACATTTTGATCGTCAACGAAGGCGAGTTGGCCGAGCTGGCTGGCGCGCAGGGCGATGTGCGCGCGCAGTTGCAGCGCATGGCCGCGCATGGCATTGCGACCGTGATCGTCACCTTGGGCGCTGATGGCTGCATCGCCTTGCATCACGGCCAGTTCTTGCAGCAAAGCGCATTCAAAGTTAGCGTGGTCGATACCACCGCCGCTGGCGATACCTTCTGCGGCGCGCTCGTGGCCGCGCTCTCTCAAGGCGCAACCATGCAAGACGCCCTGCAAACCGCCAGCGCCGCATCGGCGCTGACTTGCACCCAGCTGGGCGCTCAAAGCAGCATTGCTCATCGCACAGAAGTTGTGGCCTTCATGGCAAGTTCCGTATGACCTCCACCATTTACCCTGTTATTTTCGATACCGATCCCGGTGTAGACGATGCGATGGCGCTGTGCTTTGCACTGGCGCATCCACGCATCGATTTGCTGGGCATCACCACGATTTTTGGCAATGTGACCTTGCCTCAGGCCAGCACCAATGCGCTGTATCTCACGCAGCTGGCTGGGCGGCGCGTTCCCGTGGCGCAGGGCGCGGCTCAGCCTCTGGTTAAACATGCCGAAGCCCCGCCCGATTACATCCACGGTGCGGATGGCTTGGGCAATCTCAGCACGCGCCATGCCAGCGAGGGCCGCAAGGTGGATGCACGCAGCGCCGCGCAATTCATCGTAGACATGGCACGCGCGCAGCCCGGCCAGATCACGCTCGTGCCCGTTGGCCCGCTCACCAATATCTCGCTGGCTTTGCAGCTCGAGCCCCAGTTGCCCCAGCTCATCAAGCAAGTCGTGCTCATGGGCGGCACTGTCAAAGAAGGCGGCAATGTTTCTCCTGTGGCCGAGGCGAATATCTGGAACGATCCACATGCAGCCGATGCTGTGTTCACTGCGGGCTTTGAGGTGACGATGGTGGGCTTGGATGTGACTTACCAAGTCGTGGTGCCGGTGGCCATGTTTGAGCAAATTGCCCAGCTGCATCAACATCCTTTGACTGACACGCTCTTGCATGCCGTGCGTTTTTACGCCAACTTTTATGCCTCACGTTACCCCGCGCTCAAGCAAACCCCCGGCTGCTTTGGCCACGACGTGCTCGCTTTTATTGCGCTTTTACATCCAGAATTGTTTGAGTTTGCAACCGGGCGCTTGCGCTGCGTGACCGAGGGCATTTCCCAAGGCCACACGATCTTGCACGAGCGCTTGGCGTTGGAGTTTCCGCAGGCCGGCTTTGGCGCAGAAATGCCGCTCGCGCGGGCGGCCATGAAGGTGGATGTGGCAGCAGTGCTCAAAGTGTTCCACAATACGCTCTCATCCTCTTGGCTACCCTCATGAGCGCCACACCCGTTCTCCCTGTTGTTGATTTCACATCCCCCGATGCACCTGCGCAGTTTTGCGAGAGCCTGCACCGGACCGGCTTTGGCGTGCTCAAAAATCATCCGCTGCATGCTGATTTGGTGCATGGTATTTATGCCGAGTGGCAAGGCTTCTTTCAATCCGATGCGGTGCGCGGCTATGCGTGGGATCCCGCCCGCCTCGACGGGCATTTCTCCACTCAAGTGAGCGAAACCGCCAAGGGCAACAGCATTCGCGATTACAAAGAGTTTTTTCATATCTTCCCTTGGGGGCGCTATCCCGTAGAGGTAAGCGATGCCGCGCAGCGCTACTATGCGCAGGGCAAAGATTTGGCCGCCACCTTGCTCAAATGGGTAGAAGAAAATTCCCCAGCAGAGATTCGCTCGCGCTACAGCGTGCCGCTGGCCAGCATGATTGACGATTGCGAAGAGACTTTGCTGCGCGTGCTGCACTACCCGCCCCTGAATGGCGCGCAAGAGCCGGGTTCGATTCGCGCTGCGGCGCACACCGACATCAATCTGCTCACCATCCTACCCGCCGCCACCGAGCCAGGCTTGCAGGTCAAAGGCCGGGGCGCAGATGTGAAGAGCGATGAATGGATCGATGTGCCCTGCGATTTTGGCCTGCTGATCGTCAACATCGGCGACATGCTGCAAGAAGCCAGCGGCGGCTATTACCCCAGCACGGAGCACCGCGTGCTCAACCCGGTCGGTGAAGGCGCGCGCAAGAGCCGCGTGTCCCTGCCACTCTTCTTGCACCCACGCCGCGAGATTCGCTTGTCAGAGCGCTACACGGTGGGCAGCTATTTTGAAGAGCGCATGCAGGAATTGCGGCGCAAGGGCTGAGTCTCTGAGATTTTGAGTCTTTTGCACCGTGTTGGCGCGAAAATTGCTTACTTTTGATGCGTTTTTATAAAACCAACTGATACTGCACGTATAAAGTGCAATATCGGCATCAAAACAGACATTTTTCCGAAAGATTCTCTCATGGAAGCACTCAAACAGGGCGCAGACACCCTTTTTATCCTCCTCGGCGCGATCATGGTCTTGGCCATGCATGCCGGCTTTGCATTTTTGGAGCTGGGCACAGTGCGGCGCAAAAACCAAGTCAATGCGCTGGTCAAAATTTTGGTGGATTTCTCCGTTTCCACGGTGGTGTATTTTGCGGTGGGCTATGGCGTGGCCTATGGCGTGAGCTTCTTTGTGGGCGCTGAGACGCTTGCTCAAAAGAATGGCTACGATTTGGTGAAGTTCTTCTTCCTACTCACCTTTGCCGCCGCCATTCCCGCCATCATCTCCGGCGGCATTGCCGAGCGCGCAAAATTCTGGCCGCAGCTGATCGCCACCGCCATCATCGTGGGCTTTGTCTATCCGTTTTTTGAAGGCATTGTGTGGAACAACGCCTATGGCATTCAAGATTGGATCAAGGCCACCACAGGCGAGAACTTCCGTGATTTCGCGGGCAGCATCGTGGTGCATGCGGTGGGCGGCTGGATTGCATTGCCCGCTGTGATCTTGCTCGGCGCACGCAGCAATCGTTATCGCAAAGATGGCACGCTGGCCGCGCATCCACCCTCCTCCATTCCCTTCCTCGCACTCGGCGCTTGGATTCTGTGCGTGGGTTGGTTTGGCTTTAATGTGATGAGCGCGCAAAAGCTAGAAAGCATCAGCGGTTTGGTGGCGGTGAACTCACTCATGGCGATGGTGGGCGGCACACTCGTTGCCTTGCTCCTCGGTAAAAACGATCCCGGCTTTGTGCACAACGGCCCATTGGCTGGCTTAGTAGCGGTGTGCGCAGGCTCAGACATCATGCACCCGCTGGGCGCGCTCGCAGTCGGCGCAATTGCCGGCGCGATCTTTGTGGTGATGTTCACCCTCACGCAAAACAAATGGAAGATCGACGATGTGCTCGGCGTGTGGCCACTGCACGGCCTGTGCGGCACCTGGGGCGGCATCGCGGCAGGCATCTTCGGCAGCAAAGCGCTGGGCGGCATGGGCGGCGTTTCTTTGTCGGCTCAACTCATCGGCACGGCAATGGGTGTGGCTTGGGCACTCATTGGCGGCTTCGTGGTGTATTACGTGCTCAAGATCACGATGGGATTGCGATTGAGCCAAGAAGAAGAGTTTGAAGGCGCAGATCTTTCGATTCACAAGATTGGCGCTACGCCGGATCGGGAAGCGAATTGGTAGGATATTTGTGTTGCGCGGAATACTATTAATTTCATAGCACTCTGCGCATATTTCATGCCGGCTACTGGCCTATTTTGCTTATAAATTATCGCTTTCTTAGCGTTTGACGTGCAGCCCGCTCGCCCATGCCACTGAACGTGCGTGAGCTAGGGCATTCGCTTCTTTTTTGCGTTCAACGATGGTTTCATAAGCTGCCATCAGTTGTGCGGTTCTTGGCTTGGCTGGCCGCGCTCGACGAAGAAGCGAATGCCCTATCTCACACCCATTCAGCGTCTCGATGCGTATTTACGCGGTGAGAGAAATACCGTGGCGTGCTAACACCTCACGAGACGCTGAATGGGTCTAGGCGCGCAGAGGGCTTCTCGGTGGAGCGCGGCCAGCCAAGGTGTGACAGTACAAAAGACAAGCAGCTTATGAAACCAAGTTTGAGTGCAAAAAAGAAGCCCTTTGCGCGCGGGGCAAAATGAATCAGTCTTCGCGATGCAGCGGACTTGATTTCGGGATGGGATGCTAGGCGAAAAACGTAGCTTTAGCGGTGCTAAAGCGAGGCTTTTCAACGACGCAGACCGCCCGAAAGCAGGTCTGCTGTTCGCGAGGGACTGATTCATCTTGCCCCATGCACGTTCAGTGGCATGGGCGAGCGGGTGGTGTGAAAAATCGCCATCCCTGCAAACGAACCGAACAGCTATGATGCACACATGATCACCATCGACTTCCTCATCACCTCCTTCATCATCGTGCTGATCCCCGGCGCGGGCGCTTTGTTTACTGTGTCCACTGGCTTGATGCGCGGCAAGCGAGCGAGCCTGTGGGCGGCGCTGGGTTGCACGCTGGGTATCGTGCCGCATCTGGTGGCCACCATTGCGGGCCTAGCGGCGATCATGCATACCAGTGCGCTCGCATTCAGCGTGCTTAAGTATGCGGGCGTGGCGTATTTGCTTTATTTGGCCTATGCCACTTGGCAAGACAGAAGCGGCTTCAGTTTTGAAACCGAAGCCAAGCCAGCCAGCGCGCTGCAACTGGTCTATCAAGCGATATTGCTCAATTTACTCAACCCCAAGCTCACGATTTTCTTCTTGGCATTTTTGCCGCAATTCGTCTCGCCACAAGCGGCGTCGCCATTGGCACAGATGCTGCTCCTGAGCGGCATCTTCATGGCAATGACCTTTGTGGTGTTCGCCATCTACGGTTTGCTGGCGCACGGCTTTCGGGCGGTGGTGATGAATTCCTCCAGCGTGCAAAACTGGATGCGCCGCAGCTTCGCGGGTGCATTTGCAGCGCTAGGGATTAATTTGGCGTTGAGTGAGCAACGCTGAAACTCAAGCCTTTTTCGCAGGCCAGAGCACGCTCGCAATCGCCAGCACCATCAGCGCCACCGCAGCCCAGTCTTGCCAGAAGAGTTTTTCGCCAAGCCACAGTGCGCCGGTAAATACGCCGAGGATGGGGATCATCATCACGCTGAGCGTGCTGGCAATCGGCGGCAAGCTGCGCGCCAGATAAAACCATGTGGCGTGGGCAAAGCCGAAGATCAGCACGGCGTTGTACAAAATGCTGGCCCAAGTGGTGGCGTTGGGCCACGCCCAGCGCTGGCGCTCGAAGAAGATCGAGAGTGCAGTCATGACGATAGCGCTTAGCACGGTCATCCAAAACGAAATCGCCAGTGTTGGCACGGGCAGGCTGGTGCGGCGCAGCAGTTGCGTGCCCAGCGCCCAAGTGCTGGCAGCCATTAGCGCGAGCAACACGCCCATCGGCGCGCCTGCAAGCTTGCCCCATTCATGCGAGAGCAAGAGCGCCACGCCCAGCGCCGCCGCGCCCACGCCTGCCCACGCGCGCGCGGGCAGTTGGTTAGCAAAAAAAATCGCACCCATGATCGCGCTAAAAATTGGCATCGTGTAGCCCAAAATCGCCGCGCGACCACTGGAGAGCATCGTTAGTGCCAAGATGATGCAGCCATGCCAGATGAACATGTTGAAGACGGCCAATGTGAGCACTTCTGTCCAAGCGCCCCAGCGTTTTGCATCGGTGTGTGGTGAGATGGTGAAAGGCACTTTGAGCACTTTCAAACCAATTGCGAGCACGGGGATGCCAATCCACATCGAGAGGGCGCGAAAGCTGAGCGGCGGATAACCATCACCCAC
>JAYVJQ010000051.1:0-4007 GCA_043769055.1 Allobrachymonas sp. | reverse complement strand
CCGGCATAGAGTCTGCGTAGTTTGCTATCAAAAAGTGATTTGTGCCGCATCCACTTGACGGGCACCATTGTGCAGAGCCGGCTTGCGTGGCTGGCCTTGAATGGTGATTCTCTTGGGATCATGCTGCTCTATTGCACGGCGAATCAATTCGTGAATATCTCCGCCAGCCTCATGCAACAGTTGCTGGCGGATTGCGTGAATTTCATCAACGATTGGATCATTCCACATTTGCTTCTCCTAGGTTTTCTGACAACAATTGATCAGGTGTCACGATGCGCGGGGCTTGGTAGCCTGCTTGAGCGCATACCTGCTCTACAAAATCAAGCTGCATGGGGTTGGCCAAATGCTTGTAATTCCAAGTAACTAAAAACTGTACACCATTGCATGCAGATGCTGCGATGTGCAATGCGTCAAAGCGAGCTGTAGGAGGCAAAGCTTTTTGCTGAATCAATGCGCTGGTCAGGCTCTCAACGCCGGGCAAGCTGATATCGATACTGGGTAATTCGCGAATAACTTCTAATCGGCGATGAGCAGCCATAGGATCTCCACTGCCAGCCTCTTGAAGCACAAAGTCAGAAATCACCAGCTCATACATTTGGTTGGCTTGTGCCCACCACTCAGACGTTACGATTTGACGCGCTACAGCAACAGCATCTCGGCCGGTTTTCGCGGTTAAGTAACTGATGACGGAGGTGTCCACATAAACACGAGGCTTCATGATTTCATTCTAATCCTTTGCCCCAAACAGCAAGCACCGGCGAGACTCAACAGTAGCTGCGCTTCAGCCCATCGCCTTGATCCGCGCCACCATCTCGCTGGCAAACTCCACAAAAGCCACGCTGCCTTTGGCTGCAGGGTCAAACACCACGCCAGGCAGGCCGTAGCTGGGGGCTTCGGCTAGGCGCACATTGCGCGGGATCACGGCGTTGAAGACCTTGTCGCCAAAATGCGTTTTGAGCTGATCGCTCACCTGCTGTTGAAGCGTAATGCGCGGATCGAACATCACGCGCAGCAGGCCGATGATTTGCAAATCCTTGTTCAAGTTGGCATGCACTTGCTTGATGGTGTTGACCAAATCGGTGAGGCCTTCGAGTGCGAAATACTCGCATTGCATGGGCACAATCACGCCATGGGCGCTGCACAAGCCATTCAAAGTGAGCATGGAGAGGCTCGGCGGGCAGTCGATCAAGACGAAATCGTAGTCTGCGCTAACTTCTGATAGAGCGCTTCTCAGGCGTTGGTCGCGCCTTTCCAGTTGCACCAACTCCACCTCAGCACCGGCCAAATCGCGGTTCGCGCCCAAGACGTGGTAGCCCACTTTTTCGCTGAACACGGCAGCCTCTTTGATGCTGCTGGATTCAAGCAATACGTCATAAACGCTCAACTCCAGCTTGCGTTTGTCCACGCCCGAGCCCATGGTGGCATTGCCTTGCGGATCGAGATCGACCATGAGCACGCGCTGGCCGATTTTGGCCAAACCGGCGGCGAGGTTCACGCAAGTGGTGGTTTTGCCCACGCCACCTTTTTGGTTGGCTACACAAAAAATCTTCATTTACCCACCGCCAATTTCACGCCGAAGGCCACCAGCATGGTGCCGGCAATTTTGTTGAGCCAGCTCGTCACGCGCGGGCTGCTACGCATGCGCTCGGCAGCGTAGTGCGTAATCAGTGAGACTGTCATGCAATACAAGAAAGTGAGCACCGCAATCGTGGCGGCCATGACGGCGAAGGTTTGCCAGCCGGGGTTGCGTGCGGGGTCTACAAAGAGCGGGAAAAACGCCATATAGAACACAATTGCCTTCGGGTTGAGCAAGGTAATCAGTGTGCTCTGCTTGAAATATTGCCTTGCCTCCATCTTCAAAATGGGCGCATCGCCCGGCTTGGCCAGAATCATTTTCACGCCCAGATAGGCCAAATAAGCCGCGCCCACATACTGCACCACGGCAAACACCGTGGGGTGCGCGGCCAGCAGCGCGGCTACGCCAGCCACGGCCAGCCAGATCAGCACCTGATCGCCTGCCATCACGCCAAAGGTCGCGGCCAAGCCACCCATTAAGCGGCCTTTGCTGGTGGAGGTGATGATGGCCAAGTTGCCCGGGCCGGGAATCGCCAAGAAAACGATCACGGCGATGACGAAAGCCCAGTAGTCGCGGATGCCATCGGTGAGGGCGAGCATGTTGAATTCCTTATTACAGCCCTTAAGTTTAACGCTGTGCTCTGCTCGGGCGGCTAAAATGGTGGGTTGCGCCTACTTTTAAAACCGAGTGAGCGAATTTGACGTATTTTTTTGGAGTTTGATGTGTTGATCTCTTCTGCTTTTGCCCAAACCGCCCCAGCCGCTGCCGGCGGTGGTGATTCCGCCCTCCTGAGCATGCTGCCTTTGGTGCTGATGTTCGTGGTGTTGTATTTCCTGATGATTCGCCCCCAGATGAAGCGCCAAAAAGAGCAGCGCTCGATGATTGATGCGCTGCAAAAAGGCGATGAAGTGGTCACCATCGGTGGCGTGCTCGGCAAAATCGAGACGATCAGCGAGGGCTACATGACCTTGGTGGTGAGCCAAGGCCAAATGCAGATTGAGCGTGCGGCTGTAGCGCGCGTGCTGCCCAAGGGCACGATCAAGTAAAGCTTTTGATGGCCTATTTTTAAGCAAAATGGGCTACTAGCCGGCATGGAATCTGCGCAGGTTGCTATTGTTTTAAGAGTGTTGCTATGAACCGTTACCCCCTGTGGAAATACATCGTCATCGTGGTGGTGGTGCTCATTGCCACGCTGTATACCTTGCCCAACTTCTTTGGCGAATCGCCGGCGGTGCAAGTCTCCAGCGGCAAAGCCACGGTGAAAGTCGATGCCACCACCTTGAAGCGCGTGCAAGATGCGCTGGCCGCTGGCAAAGTCACCGTCGAAGGCAAGGTCGAGCTGGACAGCAATTCGGTGCGCGCCCGCTTTGCCACCACCGAGGTGCAAAAGCTTGGCCAAGCGGCGATTTCTAGCGCACTCAATCCTGACAAAGCTGACCCGATCTATGTGGTGGCTTTGAACCTCGTGCCGCAAACCCCGCAGTGGCTGCGCAACATTTTTGCCGCGCCGATGTATCTGGGCTTGGACTTGCGCGGCGGCATCCATTTGATGCTGCAAGTCGATATGGCAGGCGCGATTGACAAGCGGATTGACACCTTGACCAGTGACATTCGCACCGCCTTGCGCAGCAAAGACATTCGTGGCCGCACGGCGCGTGAGGGCAGCACCATCGTGATGCGCTTTTCTGCCTCGCAAGCACAGCAAGCAGCAAAAATCTTGGTCGAAGACCAGTTTGGCAACGATTTAGTGGCCAAAGAAAGCACGCAAGGCACAGACTATTTGGTCACTGCCAGCATCAAGCCCGATGCGGTCAAGCGGATTCAAGATTCAGCACTCAAGCAAAATATCTCCACATTGAACAACCGCGTCAACGAGCTGGGCGTGGCCGAGCCGGTGATTCAGCAGCAGGGCGTGGACCGCATCGTGGTGCAACTGCCCGGCGTGCAAGATACTGCGACCGTGAAAAAGATTCTGGGCCGCATCGCCACCTTGCAAGTGCGCATGCTCGATGAAAGCTCGGAAGGGCTGGCCGCTGAACGCGGACAGGGCGCGGTGCCCTTTGGCTCGGAGCGTTATTTGGATCGCAATGGCCAGGCCGTGATCGTCAAGCGTGATGTGATCTTCGCTGGAGAGAACTTGACGGATGCACAAGCTGGCATCGACAGTCAGACCCAAGAGGCAACCGTCAATTTAAGCCTAGACGGAAAAGGCGCACGGATTTTCAAAGACGTGACGCGCGACAACATTGGCAAGCGCATGGCGATTATTTTGTTTGAAAAAGGCAAAGGCGAAGTCGTCACAGCGCCTGTGATCCGCGCGGAAATTGGCGGCGGCCGCGTGCAAATCTCCGGCCGCATGAGCACGATGGAAGCCAGCGATACGGCGCTTTTGCTGCGCGCTGGCTCGCTCGCCGCGCCGATGGAGATCATC
>JAYVJQ010000050.1:0-12373 GCA_043769055.1 Allobrachymonas sp. | reverse complement strand
CAACTTGAATGCGCCTCTGCCTGATGGCCATGGCTACGCCGTATTCGGCAAAGTCATCTCCGGCATGGAAACGGTCGACAAAATTCGCCTAGTTGCCACTGGCAACAAAGGCCCGCATGGCAATGTGCCGCAAACCACCATCACCATCACCTCAGCCACTTTGGAAAAATAATCATGGCCAACCCCCAAGTTCAACTCGACATCACCGGCTACGGCTCGCTCACCATTGAGCTCGATGAGGCCAAAGCGCCCAAGTGCGCCGCCAACTTTCTCGCCTATGTGAAAAAGGGCCATTACGACAACACCGTGTTCCACCGCGTGATCGATGGCTTCATGGTGCAAGGCGGCGGCTTTGAGCCCGGCATGACGCAAAAAGCAGTCGATGCGCCGATCAACAACGAAGCCGATAATGGCCTGAAGAATAACAAATACACGCTCGCTATGGCCCGCACCAGCGACCCGCACTCAGCCACTGCGCAGTTCTTCATCAACGTGGCTGACAACGAATTCCTCAACTTCAAAGCGCCCACCGCTTCTGGCTGGGGCTATGCGGTGTTTGGCAAAGTGATTGCAGGTCTGGATATTGTGGACAAAATTCGCGCGGTGAAAACCGGACGCAAAGGCTTTCATGACGATGTGCCCGTGCAAGATGTGGTGCTGGCCAAAGCCACGGCACTTTGATCACTCCAGTCGAGAGACGTGATGAGCTTTGATGAAATCACTGCACCGCCCGAGTGGCGCTGTGTGGATTTCATCTCAGATCTGCATTTGCAAGAATCCGAGCCGGCTACTTTCTTGGCTTGGCGCAATTACTTGGAGCAAACGCCCTCCGATGCAATTTTTATCCTTGGCGATTTGTTTGAGCTGTGGGTGGGCGATGATGCCATCAGCACGGTGGGCGATGCCAGTTTGATCGCACGTCACGAGGGCTTGTATTTTGAAGACCGTTGCTCGCGCGTCTTGCACTTTGCAGCACAGCAAAAGCAGGTATATTTTCTGCATGGCAACCGGGATTTTCTGATTGGCGAAAAATTCCTCAGTACCTGCGGCATTCAATTGCTCAGCGACCCCAGCGTGCTCTGCTTTGGCGGCCAGCGCTATATGCTCAGCCACGGTGATGCGCTGTGTTTGTCAGATACCGACTACCAGCAGTTTCGCGCCAAGGTGCGCAGCAGCGAATGGCAAGATAACTTTTTGGCCACACCACTGCAAGAGCGCATGCAGCAAGCGCGGCAAATTCGCGCGCAAAGCGAGGCTCGCAAGCTCAGAGCGCAAGTAGCGCAGATTCCTTACAGCGATGTGGATGAAGCCGCCGCCCAGCAATGGATGGATGCCACACGCAGCCTGCATTTCGTGCATGGCCACACGCACGAGGGGCGCGATCATCCGATTGAATCAGCCCAAGGCCTTGGCGTGCGCCATGTGCTGCCCGATTGGCATGCCACCGGCAAACAGCCGCGCGGGCATGCGCTGCGTATGAGCTTAGGCAACGGCGCTGTGCGCGCGGCCTTGGTGCAGCGTGTGAGCACGGTGTAGTGCCTTTAAGCGAGGGTGATGCATGTTCACCGCCTTCAAAAATTGGTGGGCTAAACACCGACAAACCTCGGTAGATCAACGCACGCAAGAGATTGTTCAGCGGCGCTCAGTCGCCGACGCTTTGTGGCAAAGTACCCTGATGCAGCTGCCCTTCATCGCAACGCTGCCAGCTCTTGATCGAGCCCGCCTGCGCGTGCTCGTGAGCTTGTTTTTAGACAGCAAAGAATTCTCAGGCGCGCAAGGTATGCAGGTGAACGACGCACAGGCTGTGATGGTGGCTTGCCAGGCTAGTCTGCCGATTTTGCACATCGCGCCAGCGAATCGCCCCGATTTGGCGCTCGCGTGGTACGACGGCTTTGTGGGCATCGTACTGCATCCCGCAGCCGTGCGCGCGCGCCGCGAGTGGATCGATGAAGCTGGCGTGGCGCACAGCGGCAGCGAGGAGTTAACCGGCGAAATTTTAGAAGGCGGCCCACTCATGCTGGCATGGAGTGATGTGGCTGCTGCGGGCAATACCGCAAAAGAAGCCTACAACGTGGTCATTCACGAATTCATTCATGTGATAGATGTGCGCGATGGCGCAGCTGATGGTTGCCCGCCGATGCCTGCTGCGCAGCGCAAAGCTTGGCTGGCCACATTACAAGCAGCATATGAAGCGTTTTGCGAAGCATCGCAAGCTTGGGAGCGATTTGGTGGCTTGCAGGGTGACGCAGACCCCGTGCTTGACCCCTATGGCACCAGTAGTATCGATGAATTTTTTGCAGTGGCCGCAGAAGCGTATTTTGTGCAGCCCGAACGCTTTGCCGCGCGCTACCCTGCGCTTCAAGCGCAGTTTGATGCGTTCTTCAAGCCTGCTGAGTTGCAGCAGACTTAAGCCGCAGCCGCACATGCAGCGCGCAGGCGGTAAACAGCAGCACACAGAGCACGACTTCAATCATTGCGAAGTAGTTGCTGGGCGCGCGGTCTGAGAAGGCGCGGGTTGCGCCCTCAGCAAAATACAGCCACACCATCAGGCTGACCCAGCGGTAGGTGTACATGCGGTTTTTCAGGAAACCAGCCAGTGGAATGCAAAGCGGCAAGGCCTTGAGCGCCAGCCAGCTGCCACCCGGGCGAATCGGCGCCAGCCACAGCTCCCAGGCCAAGCAGAGCACGATCAGGCAACTCAAGCTGCCAACGGCGAGCCATTGGATTTTTTGCAGGCGAGCCGTGTGCTCGGGCGTTAGGGGAAGGAAGTGCGTTGTCGTTTGGGTCATAGTCTGCGTGGCATGATATAGCGTATGACCTGGATTGACCGAACCCGCGCTGAAATTCCCGTTTTAATTGACACTTTGCGCACCTTCCCATGGCGCAATACGGCCATGGTGCTGCGCGAGCGCTTTCGTGAAGATCGCTTGGGGCTCACGGCTTCGAGCCTGACGTTTACCACCGTGATTGCGCTGGTGCCGCTGTTCACCTTGATTTTGGCGGTGTTCACTGCCTTCCCTGTGTTCTCCACGATGCAAACCACGCTGCAAACTTGGCTGGTGCAAAGCCTTGTGCCGGAGAACATTGCACGTACTGTGCTGGGCTATCTCACGCAGTTTGCCGCCAAAGCCTCGCGGCTGGGAGCAGTAGGCTTGGTGGCCTTCGTCGTCACAGCACTCGCTTTGATTTTCACGATGGACCGCACGCTGAACAACATTTGGCGTGTGCGCCAGTTGCGCCCGTTTGCGCAGCGCTTGCTGATTTATTGGGCTGCGCTCACTCTGGGCCCTGTGCTGCTGGCTGCCAGTCTCACGCTCACCTCGTATGCGCTTTCAGCTTCTCGCGGGCTCGTGGGCGTGATGCCGGGCGGCTTGCGTTTTTTGCTCGATGCGCTGGAATTTGCGTTACTGGCCACTGGCATGGCCGCGCTGTACCACTACGTGCCCAACACGCGGGTCAAATGGGCGCATGCGTGGGCCGGCGGCATTTTCGTGGCGATTAGCTTTGAAATTGCCAAGGGGCTGCTCGCTTGGTATTTGCGCAGCGTGCCCACCTATGCAGCGGTGTATGGCGCATTTGCCACCGTGCCGATTTTGCTGCTGTGGTTTTATATCGCTTGGCTGATCGTGCTGTTTGGCGCAGTCATTGCCGCCTATTTGCCCAGTTTGCTCAGCGGTGTGGCGCGGCGCGGCGGCACGCCAGGCTGGAATTTTCAGCTCGCCTACGAAGCCCTGCAAACCTTGGATGCCGCGCGCAGCACCGATGCCAAAGGCCTCACCCAGCTTCAGCTCGCCTCCAAATTGCAGGTGGACGACTTGCAACTCGTGCGCCCTCTGCAAGCCCTGCGTGAGCTCGATTGGATTGGTCTGCTCGATAGTGATACCGATACCACCCAACGCCTCGTCTTGCTCGCCGATCCTCACACTACCGCCTTGCTGCCACTGGCCCACAAACTATTGCTTACTCCCTCAGACAAGATTGCATTTTGGAGTGAAAACGGCTTGCAGCCTTCCAGGAATCTGCGTGGAATGCTATTAAATTTGTAGTGTTAGGTTTGATCTGGAACGGGTTAGACCCTGCAGCCAGCCCTGATCAAACCACGTCAGGTGTGGAAATAGCGCTGAGTCGAGCAAATACAAATCAAGCAACACAACTTCCCATTTGGAACGCAGTGTCAGAGCGATTACACTTGGCTCTATGCATGACGGAAACGACACCAACCCCGCAGAACTTGCACCGATCAAACCGCGCCGCAAGGGCATCTATATTCTGCCCAACCTGTTTACGCTGGCGGCACTCTTCGGCGGCTTCTATGGCATTGTGATGGCGATGAATGGGCGCTTTCATGAAGCGGCCATCGGAATCTTTTGCGCCATGGTGCTCGATAGCTTGGATGGCCGCGTGGCACGCATGACGAATACGCAATCGGCTTTTGGTGAGCAGATGGATTCGCTCTCGGACATGGTCAGCTTTGGCGCAGCGCCTGCGCTGATTGCTTACGAGTGGGCGCTGAAAGATTTGGGGCGTTGGGGCTGGATTGCAGCTTTTGTGTATGTGGCCTGCGCGATGCTGCGCTTGGCGCGCTTCAATGTGAATACTGCCGTGGTGGACAAGCGCTATTTTCAAGGTTTGCCCAGCCCGGCTGCTGCGGCGCTTGTCATGGGCTTTATTTGGCTGCTGACCGATTTGAAAATTTCGGGCACTGACACCGTTGTAGTGCTTGGTTTCTTGGAACTGAAAGTACGCTGGATCATGTTTACCTTGGCGCTGTATGCGGGCCTGACCATGGTGACCAATGTGCCGTTTTACAGTTTCAAAGATGTGAACATGAAGCGCAGCGTGCCCTTTGCCGTGATCGTGATGATTGCATTGGGCATTGCGGTGATCAATATCGATCCGCCCACAGTGTTGTTTGGTATTTTTGTGGCCTATGGTTTATCGGGCTATTTTGTTTATGCCTACCGCAAAGCCAAGGGATTGCACACCAGCGTGATTGCCACCAGCAAAGACGAGCCCGACGAGCGCGGACTGCATTGATGCATTGCGGTGCTTCACCGATGCACGCTTTACTTTCTCTTCCCAAAATCGATGCACATTGCCACGTGCTTGATCCTTCTCGCTTTGCGTACGCGTCTGATGTGGCCTATCGGCCTGCGGGGCAAGAGCAGGGAGAGTTGCGCAGTTTGCATGCGTTGATGGATTGCTATCAAGTCAAGTATGCGCTGCTGGTGGAGCCCAATTCAGGTTATGGCTTGGACAACCGATGCATGCTGAATGCCATCGCCAATGGGCAGGGCAAGTTCAAAGGCATTGCTGTGGTTGCCAACGATTGCAGCGAAGAGAAGTTGGCAATTTTGCGAAGTCAAGGTGTGATTGGCATTGCCTTCAATGCGTCGCTGCATGGCTGCGCATATTACGCGAGCATTGGGCCTCTGCTGCATCGCTTGGCCAAGCGCGGCATGTGGGCGCAATTTCAGGTGCAAAATGATCAACTGCTGGAGTTGCTGCCCCTCATTGAAGCCAGCGGTGTGCGCGTGATGATCGATCATTGCGGGCGGCCAGATTTGTCGAAGGACTTGAATCAAGCAGGCTTCTCCGCGCTGCTGGCCTTGGGACGCGGTGGACAAGCTGTGGTCAAGCTCTCAGGCTTTGCAAAATTCTCGCGCGAAGGCTTGCCATTCAATGATGCTCGGCCTGTCGTAGATGCTTTGGCGAAAAATTTCAGTTTGCAGCGCTGCGTGTGGGCATCCGATTGGCCCTATCTCAAAGCGCCCTATCGCTTGGATTTTGGACCAATGCTGTTGCTGTATGCGGATTTGTTCAGTTTGGCAGAGTGTGAGCACATCATGTGGCATTCGCCTAAAAGGATTCTTGGTTTTTGATTTAGCATTGCCGGTCTCCAAAAATTATTCTTGCCATGACAACATCCATCGACCGCTATGCCGTGATTGGTAATCCAATTGCCCAATCCAAATCGCCCATCATCCACGGCCTGTTTGCAGCGGCCACAGACCAGCAGATGGATTACACCCGCATCGAAGGCAAGATCGGCGGCTTTGCTCAACAGCTTGATGAATTGCGCTCTGACGGCTTGCGCGGCATGAATGTGACTGCGCCTTTCAAGCTCGAAGCCTTTGCTTATGCCACGCACCGCAGTCAAGCTGCTGAGCTGGCAGGCGCGGTGAATGCGCTTAAATTTGTTGGCAATGAAGTGCATGCTGAGAATTTTGATGGCGTGGGGCTAGTCAACGATATTGAGATCAACTACAAAACGCCGATGCGTGGCAAGCGGGTGTTGCTGCTGGGTGCAGGCGGCGCGGTGCGCGGTGCGCTGCTGCCGTTTGCCAAGGCTGAGCCTCAAGAGTTGGTGGTTGCCAATCGCACATTGGCTAAAGCGCAAGAGTTGGTCAAGATGTTAGGGTCTCAGGTGGCAGTGAATGTGAAAG
The DNA here is from genome assembly GCA_043769055.1 of Allobrachymonas sp. Classification (GTDB taxonomy): domain Bacteria; phylum Pseudomonadota; class Gammaproteobacteria; order Burkholderiales; family Burkholderiaceae_C; genus JANMDU01. The sequence goes on along the minus strand of JAYVJQ010000050.1, from coordinate 5,927 downwards.
CTAGCAGCTATGAAGATTTAGAGGGCAGCTTTGATGTGGTGGTCAATGGCACATCGGCAAGCCTCTTTGGCCAAGCACCCGCTGTGCCGCTTTCTGCCTTCGCAGCCGGTTGCTTGGCCTATGAGATGGCCTATGGCAAAGGCATGACGCCGTTTTTGCTATTGGCCAAGCAAACACAAGCGGGCCAACTGGTCGATGGGGTGGGCATGCTGGTGGAGCAGGCGGCGCTGGCCTTTGAATGGTGGCGTGGTGTGCGCCCGAGTACCGAGCGGGCGATTGCTCAGCTCACCGTGCCTTTGAAAGCTTAACCCGAGCTATCGCCAAATGCGATAACTGCTGGTGTTTTGCGTATCCCGCGAAAAATGTACCATCCAGTTCATTAACATAAGTTGCCGATTGCCACGCTGCGGGTTTGTCTGCATGCTGGGCATCCAAGCAACTGCGTTGGGATGGGTAGGATGCACAGCATCTTTCCCTTTTCATTCAACCACCCGAGGAGACTCTCATGCAACGCCGTACTTCCCTTCAATTCGCTCTCAAATCTATAGCTATCGCCGCAGCATTTGCGGGCGCTAGTGGCACTTTTGCGCAAAATTCCATCAAAATCGCCGCGATTGTGGAGTTATCTGGCGGCGGCGCAACCTCCGGCACCAATTTCAAAAATGGCGTTGAGTTGGCTGTGAAAGAAATCAATGCCGCTGGCGGCATCATGGGCAAGAAGCTCGAACTCTCGATCAACGACACCACCACCAATCCCGGCGTGGCGCTCGCGCTCACCAAAAAAGCGATTGACAACGATGTCTTTGCCATCTTTGGCCCTGTATTTTCGGGCTCGATCATGGTGAGCATGAAAGAAAGCCAAAAAGCCGAGATTCCCAATTGGACAGGCGGCGAAGCAGCAGGCATCACGCTGCAAGGCAACCCCTACGTGTTCCGCACCAGCTTCACGCAAGCTACCGCCATGCCTAAAATTGGCCGCTACATCAGCGATCAAGCCAAGGTAAAAAATCTCTCGATCATTTATGTGAACAACGACTTTGGCAAAGGCGGCTTGGACATGATCAAGAAAACGCTGGCCGGCGGCGCAACAAAAATCGTGGACGAAATCTCCACCGACCAAGGCCAAGTGGACTTTTCTGCTGCTGTGCTCAAAGCAAAAAACAGTGGCTCGGATGCCTTGTTTGCCTACGTGAACGAAGACGAATCCGCACGCCTCTTGCGCGAGCTGCGCAAGCAGGGCTTTAACAAACCTGTGATTGGCGAGACGACTTTAACGGGGCAAAAAGTAATCGAGCTAGCTGGCGAGTCAGCCAACGGCGCGGTGGCTCATGTGGGCCTGACCATTGATGCACCCAGCCCTGAAATGCTCAAATTCAAAGCGCGTTTCTATCAAGACTACAAATACTTCCCTGATCACAATGGCCCTAAAGGCTACATCGGCGTGTACACGATGAAAGCTGCGATTGAAAAAGCCGGCAAGATTGACCGCAAAGCTGTGGCTGCTGCGATGAAGGGCTTGGTGCTGGATGTGAAGAAGCAACCCGGCGTGTTGCTCAGCGGCAGCTTCGATGACAAAGGCGATGTTGATCGCGAGAGCTATCTGGTGCAAGTGAAAAACGGCCGCCAAGAAGTGATCTCGGTGCTGCCACCTTTGTCTGCTAAGAAGTAATTCAAAGTCAAGTCAGGAACACAGAAAGCACAGAAATCACACAGAATTCACAGAAGAAATACAAGAAAAAGATCTAATGAATTCTTTTTCTTTTCTCTGTCTTCTGTGTAATTTCTGTGAATTCTGTGTTCCGTATTTTTTCTCCTCATGACTGATTTCTTCCAGCTTTTATTCAGCGGCCTAGCCACTGGCAGCATTTATGCGCTGGTGGCTTTGGGCTTCACCTTGCTCTGGCAAGCCGCTGGCACGATTAATTTTGCTCAAGGGGAGTTTGTGATGTTGCCGGCGTTTGGCATGCTGGCCTTTATCGGCATGGGCGTGCCAATGCCGGTGGCGTTTTTGCTCACGGCTCTGGTGGCTACCATCGTGCTCGGGCTGGCCTTCAAGCGTAGCATTGTCGATCCACTCTACAAGCACGGCATGATGCAGATTGTGGTGGCCACGATTGGTCTGTCCATCGTGATGAAAAACAGCCTGCGCGCGGGCTACAGTGCTGAAGCCCATCCTTTTCCCTCGCTGTTTGCCGACAAGCTTTTGCAATTTGGCGGAGTCACTGTGACGCTCGGCGATGTGGGCACGCTCGTGTGCGCACTCGTGATTGTGTTTGCCACGCAAGCGTTTTTATCCAAAACCATCACAGGCCGCGCCATGCAGGCCGTGGCGCAAAACACCGAGAGTGCTCAAGTGCTGGGCATCAATGTGCCGCGCATGATTTTTTATACCTTTGCGATCAATGCGGTGCTGGCTTGCACGGCTGCGCTGCTCGTCACGCCCACCTATCTTGCGAAATTCGACATGGGCGATTTCCTCGGTACGAAAGCATTTTTTGCAGCCATCATCGGTGGTTTCAATAATTCTCGCGGCGCATTACTCGGCGGCTTGATCGTGGGCGTGAGTGAAAACTTGGCTGCGGCCTACATCTCGCCTGCCTACAAAGATGCTGTGGCGCTGATGGTCTTTATGGTGGTGATTCTCTTCAGGCCGCAAGGTTTGCTCGGCCGCAAAGAGGAGCGCAAGGTATGAAGAAGTCGCACCTTTTGATAGCCGCGCTCGTGGCGGCGGTGATGATTGGCCTGCCGCCATTCCTGAAAAACTATGGCGTGTACATGTTCAGCCTGTGGCTCGTGTTTGTTATTGCCACGATGGGTTTGAACCTTACCGTGGGCTATGCGGGGCAAAAGTCGCTCGGGCAAGCGGCGTTTTTCGGCATTGGCGCTTATACAGTTGCTATTCTGCTCAAAGCAGGTTTTAGCTGGTGGCTGGGCTTGCCTGCGGCGCTGCTGCTGTGCTTTGTGGTCGGTATCATCGTGGGCTTTCCTGCGCTGCGGGTGCAAACAATTTATTTGGCGTTTGCTACGCTGGGCTTTAACACGGCGGTGTGGCTTTTCTTGCGTAATGAAGAGTGGCTCACTGGCGGCACCTTCGGCATCAATGGCATTGTGCGGCCCGATGTGCTGGGCTTCTCGCTCAAAGGCAATTTGGCTTATTACTACTTCGTGCTCATCGTGGGCGCAGTGGCCGTGGCGCTGCTGTGGGGCTTGCTGCGCTCGCCTTGGGGCAAGGCATTTCAGGCATTGAGAGACAACCCGATTCGTGCGGAGAGTTTGGGCATCGACACGCGGGCTTACACGCTGCTTTCGTTTTCTATCGGTGCAATGTATGCGGGCTTGGCAGGCGCGCTGTATGCCTCGCTCACGGATTACATCGATCCCGCATCATTTACCGTGGGCGCATCAATCATGATGTATCTGATGGTGGTGATTGGCGGTGCGGGCTACTTCCTTGGGCCACTGGTGGGCGCACTGGTGGGCGTGATCTTGCCGGAGTGGATTCGCGATGTCGCGCCTGATTTGGCCAACTGGTATTTGCCTGTGTTTGGTGCGATGGTGATTGCCATGCTGGTGTGGCTGCCTGATGGGCTGATGAGTTTGCCTGAGAAGCTATTTTCTAAGCGAAAAGTGCTAGTAGCCGGCAAGAATACTGCGCAGAGTGCTATTGAAAAAGGAGTTTCGAAATGACCGCTCCTGTGCTCAAAGTCTCTGACATGAAGAAAGCCTACGGCGCGATTCAAGCCGTGGGCGGCGTGAGTTTTGAAGTGATGCCGGGAGAAATCTTTGGCGTGATTGGGCCTAATGGCTCAGGCAAAACCACGCTGTTCAATGCGATGCTTGGCCAGATCACGCCCGATTCAGGCCGCATCGAATTCAAAGGCCAAGATGTCAGCGGTGCGGGGCCTTTGGCTTTGTCTCGCTTGGGTGTAGGCCGCACGTTTCAAACCCTGCAAGTGTTTGGCAAGATGAGCGTGCGCGATAACTTGATCGTGGCTGCGCAAGAGCATCAAGGCAGTATGGTCAGCCGCATGTTTGCGCCGCCAGATTCTGGCTTGGGCGCAAAAGCCGATGCGCTGATAGATCAATTTCGCATTCGGCATGTAGCCGATTTGAAAGCGGGCACGCTGAGCTATGGGCAGCAAAAGCTGGTGGACATTGCCATGGCTTTCATGCGTGAGCCGGATTTGGTGCTGCTCGATGAGCCTTGCGCGGGAGTGAATCCTTCTCTCGTGGGCGGTATTTCCACGCTGCTCAAGCAACTCAATGAGCAAGGCATCTCGGGCAAGAAAAGCAGCTTCGTGGTGATTGAGCACAACATGGATTTTGTGATGAGCATTTGCCACCGCATCATGGTGATGGTGGAAGGCAAGGTGTTGGCTGTGGGCACGCCTGCTGAGATTCGCGGCAACAAGGCCGTGCTTGATGCGTATCTGGGAGCTTGAGATGCACGACACCATCATTGAGTTCGACAAAGTGCTCGCGGGCTATAAAGATTTGATGATCTTGAATCATCTGGATTTGAAGATTCGCCGAGGCGCGATCACGCTGCTGATTGGCCCAAATGGCGCAGGCAAATCCACCGTGCTCAAAACGCTGTTTGGCATCTTGAAACCCCGCGAAGGCCGCGTGCTGCTCGATGGGCAAGATATTTCTGGCGCTACGCAAAAAGAGTTGCTGGGCAAAGGCGTGGCTTTTGTGCCGCAAGGGCGCAATTTATTTCCGCAGCTCTCGGTGTTTCAAAACTTGGAGTTGGGTGGCATCACGCTCGGCACGAAGACCACGCATGAGCGCATCCCGGAAGTGCTGAAATTTTTCCCCCGCGTGCAAGAGCGCATTCACTCGCAGGCCAGCGCGCTCTCAGGCGGCGAGCAAAAGCAGCTAGAAATCGCCCGCGCTTTGCTGCTGCGCCCCAAGGTGCTGCTGATCGACGAGCCCTCCATTGGCCTCTCGCCCATCGTGGTGCAAGACGTGTTCAAGCTATTGCGCCAGTTGGTAGAGCAGGGTACAACGGTGCTGATGGTCGAGCAAAATGTGAAAAGCGCATTGAAAATTTCCGACGAAGCCATTTGCTTGGAATCTGGCCAATGCGTGCTGCAACGCAAGGCATCTGAGCTGCTGGCTGATCCGGATATTGAGAGATTGTTTTTAGGCGGGCATGTGGCTGCTACTGCCAGCGCTTGAGCGAATTGAAGGATTTAAGACAGGAACACAGAAAGCACAGAAATTACACAGAATTCACAGAAAAGAAAACCAAAACGCCTTTTGAATTCTTCTGTGTTTTCTGTGTAATTTCTGTGCTTTCTGTGTTCCTCTGATTCCCATGAGTTGCTAACGCCTTCCCAACAGGAGAAAAGAATGAGTGACCTTCTAACCAAATTTCAGGAGAGCGTCCGTGAGCCCTTGCAGCATTCGTTTTCTGATGCATCCAACCCCATTGGCTTAGATGGCATTGAGTTCATTGAATACGCTACTTCCAAGCCGCAAGCGCTGGGGCAAGTTCTGGAGATGATGGGCTTCAAACCTGTGGCGCGGCATCGCTCGCGGGAGGTGTTGCTGTATCGGCAAGGTGCTCTGAATGTGGTGGTCAATGCGCACCCCGATGAAGTGCGCGGTGCTACGCATGGGCGCGAAGCGCCTGTGATTGCGGCGATTGCGCTGCGGGTGCGTGATGCGCGGGCGGCTTATGGCTATGCTCGCGAGCGCGGCGCTTGGGAGGTGGCTACGCATGCGCAGGTGATGGAGCTGAATATTCCGGCGATTCATGGCGCGGGTGGCAGCCGGATTTATTTTGTGGATCGGTACCGTGAGTTCTCAATCTACAACGTGGATTTCGTGCCGATTCCGGGTGTGGATCAAACGCCGCCCGCTACGGCTGGCATGCACTTTTTCGGCGTGGTGCAATACATTGGCGCTGAGCGCAGCAACGA
>JAYVJQ010000049.1:0-34133 GCA_043769055.1 Allobrachymonas sp. | reverse complement strand
TACCGTAAGGATGTTGGTGCGCGTGTCGCTGAATAGCTCAAACACACCAATCAGCATGCCGTTGTAGCGCAGCAGATTCTCATCGTTGATGAATTTGCGCAGCGGTACGATCTCATCGCGGTAATGCTTGGCGATATCGTGCGCGGTGCGGTAGCTGTGCCATGCTTCGCGAGCTTCGCTGCGCGCTGTGATGGCGCTCTTGCGCACCTGCGCCACCGATTGCATGTAAGTCGCTTGCGAGCGCGCATTGGCCGCACCGCCCCAGTCAAACAAGGGAATCGGCAGCTCCAGCTCCCAGCCACGCTTGCGCTCAATATCGCCTGTGGTTAGGTCGGTGGTTCTCTCGCGAATCAGCTTGAGATCGAGCGCATTGATGAAGCCCGCAGCGCGCACAAAACCCAAGGAATTGGCCACATAACCGGCCTGCATCGCAGCGGCGCGCACATCTAAGCGCTGAGACAAAGCCTGTGCTTCGATGCCCTGCGAATCGCGCACTTCTTTGGGCAAATCAGGCAGACGATCTGGCAATTTAAATTGCGTTTGCTCGCCCCACAAGCCCATCAAGCGAATGAGCTTTTCGCGCTCAGAAAACGCCGTGTTTTCTGCCTTGGCTTGCATTGTGGCTGCATCAGCGAGCATGGCTTGCTCTTTGGCTTGATTAAGCTTGCTCCAGTTGCCCACGCGAGCCATGCGCCGCGCTAGCTCGCCCGCAGCTTCGGCGGCAATTTTTGCCTGTGATGCGTATTGCGCCGTTTGTTGTGCCGCCACAGCGCTGATCCACGCTTTGCGCGTGTCTGCGGCCAGCCGGATCACATCTTGCGCCGCTTGCAGCCTCGCTAGTTCAAACTGCTGGCCCTGCCATTTGCTGCGCCATGGCATAGAAATGATGCCCATGATGTTCAGACCAATCGCACGCTCAAGCATCACCTTATCGCCTTCTATGGCGCGCATGAATGAGAAATGCGGATTGGGCAAAGTAGCGGCTTGCACGCGATCTGCTTCGCTGATGCGCAATTGCGCCAAGCTGGTGCCGATCGCTGGGCTGTTGAGCAAAGCAATGCGTACAGCGTTGTCCATCGACAGCGGCGCGGCCAGCATGGTTTTGACGGCAGATTCGGTTTGCTCAGTGGGCGAAATGGCCAGCTTCGCATCGTGTACGCCGTAGGCTTTGAGGCTCAACGCGGTTTGATCTTGAATGCCGGATGCGCCGCCATCGGGCGAGAGGCTGGCGCAGCCCGCCAGCACAGCGGCGCATGCAAGCGCCAGAAGTGTTTTGTGTAAAGGCACGGTAAAAGACATATGGGCCTCCTTAGTGTTTATGTGGCGCAGATGCCGGTTTCGCAGGCGTGGGCACAGGCTTGGGTGCGGTTGCTGGCGCGAGCGCAGGCGACATTGGCTTGCTGTCCATGGATTTTTTCTCGTCCATGGCCTTGGCATCCATCTCCTCTTGCTTGAGGATGTCCACATGGCCGCGCGTGAATTTGCCTACATCGTCGTTGGCCTTGCGCCAATCGAGTTTTTCTTGCTCGATGCCGAGTGATGTTTCGCGGAAGACGCTGCGATAAGTCACGCTAGGCACAGCAGCATCTGCCTTGCTGCTCTTTTCAGCTAGCGCGTAGCTGGACTGTGCGATACAAAAAATCGTGAGAATGGCCTGAAACTTTCGGCCTGAAATTACAGAAATCATCTGAGTCTCCAAAAAACTGGGAAGACATCTGCCGTTTACGCGAACAGCAGACGTACCTAGGGTGGGACAACTCAGGAAACGGGTGGTTTTTGCAGATGTGTGAGATCAGCGCTCACCCAGCTCATGGCAGTTTGACCCGCATAGCTGGCAAGGGGCTCTGTGCTGCTCAATTGCACTGTGGTCGATTGCAACGCAGGCGAATGGCAAACTTGACAAGCTGTGCACTCGGCTACAGTTTGGTCAGCGCTATCTTCGGCACTGTTCGAGCCTTCACCGTGGCAGGGCATCGCATTTGTTGTGGTTGATTCGGTTAAGGTCACTACTGATGCAAGTGCAGAACCCTCCGAATGCATTCGTGACATTTCCATGGCCATGGCATCGCCCGACCAGCCGCGAAGCCCGGTTAGCAAAATCAGAGCGATCATGAAATATTTGCGCATCATGCTAATGATAGCGCAGCTTAGAAAAAGTTCCCAATTTCAACAAAAGCGTTATTTCAATAAACCCTTCAAGCGCATCTCGTCTTGCGCCAATTGATGTCGCATTGTGGCAAGAAAGGCCTGCGCGGTTTGAGACAAAACTTTGCCGCTGGGCAGCACCAGTACGCACGCAAACTGCACATCCACCGACAAGCGGCGCACGATCAGGCCGCGATCCACATAATCCAGCGCCGTGATCGGGTTGACCAAGCCTACGCCTAAGCCCTGCAAAGCCAGCTCACACACGCTGGCCGCATAAGGCGTGTGCGCAGCCACCTTGAGGCTGACATCGTGTTCGCGCAAGGTGGCTTCTAGCCTGCGGCGTGAGGCGTCCTCGGGATTGAGCGCGATGAAGGGGATTTCTGCCAATTGCTTAGGTGCAATGATTTTGAAACGCGCCAGCGCATGACCCTGTGGCATCACCACAACGCCCTGCATGCGGGCGAAATCCGAATGATCAATGCCCTCTAGGGGCAGCTCATCGGCCATTAACCCGAAATCACACAAGCCCATGCTCACGCGCGCGAGCACATCCTTGGAGCTTTGCACTTGAAGCGAGACTTGCGGCCAAGGTGAATGATCGGCCTGAGCCAGCTCGGCTTGCAATCGTGCGAGCGCTCTTGGCATAAAGCCCAAGCCAAACGCTGGATAGCAACTGATCTCCAGCCGACCCAAGCCGAAATCTCGCAGGCTGCGCAGGCGATGCTCGATGCTGTCCATGCCGATGAAGGCGCGATCCACCTCTTGCAGAAAGGCCTGCGCTTCGGGCGTGGGCACAAGGCGGCCACCTGCGCGCTGAAACAGCATCAAGCCTGCTTGCGATTCCAAGCGCTTGAGCGACTGGCTTATGGCGGGCTGGGTGATGTGCAGGAGTTGCGCGGCTTTGTGCGTGGTGCCCGTGCGCATGAGGGCGCGAAAGGTTTCTATTTCTGTAAAACGCATGCCCTCAAGCTTACTCTGAAAAGTTAAGTTGATAAGTTAATTTATCAAGACATAAAATAAGTATGTTGCAAATAATCGGCAGTTGCCTACATTAAGTATTCTTTAACATTTATTTGGAGTCAACCATGAAGCAGCTCAACGCCTTGATGACCGCAGCCATGATGGCCTGCGCAATTGCCCCCGCATTTGCACACGATTTCACCGAAGACATTGCCAAATACAACCAAACCGCCGCCACAAAAAAGCTCGACAGCAAAGAAGCCATCGCAGCGCGCGTGGCCCTGGAGCGCAGCCAAGGCATCATGGATCAGGCTGACATCAAAATGCTGCTTCGCATTCGAAGCTTGACCAATTCAGCGTTGCGCGATTTAGGCGAGCAGCCCGCTTTTTTATCAAGCGAGCTCAAGCGCGTCGAGGCGGCTCTGGCCAATCCAAAAACAACTGACGCAGCAAAGCTTGCAAAAGCGCGTGCGACCTATCAAACCTTGATGGCTGAAAAGCCAGCCTACGATGCTCTGGAGAACGAAGGCGTTGATAGCATGAAGCAAGCGCTCAAATTGATCGAGACGGCACCCAACAAGTGATGAGTGCTGTTCGCATAGAAACGCGATCGCAAATCGCGCCAACGCGGTTGACTTCGGGCTTGCGCTGCCTGCGATGCGATGCTTTTTACGCGTCAACCCCTGATCTCTTGGCTTGCCCAGCGTGCCTTGCCGCAGGTGTTCACGTGAGTTTACGTGCTGAATATGCGCAGTTCTCATCGGGCACGTTTCGTCAGCCTTACGCGCAGCCGTTTAGCCTCGGCGAAGGAAATACGCCCTGCACGCCCTCAAGCGCATTGGCTGCTGATGCGGGTGTGTCCAAGCTCTGGATCAAAGACGAATCGCAAAACCCCACGGGCTCACACAAAGATCGCATGAGCGCCATTGGTATCACGCAGGCGCTGGAGATGGATGCGCACACGATTGTGTTGGCTTCCTCGGGCAACGCGGCCATTTCAGCGGCGCGCTATGCGCAAGCTGCGGGTCTGCGCTGCGAGGTAGCGGCCTATGATGGGCTGCCTAGGCCTTATGCCAACTTGCTCGATCAATATGGCGCGATACGCCATGCATTTTCCGACAACGCCCAGCGCTGGGCTTTTGTGCGAGAGCGTGCGCAACTTCCCGGCTATTTGGCGTTGACTAACTTCAACTTGCCAGCCTTGGGCAGCGCGCCGCTGGCCATTGAGGGCTACAAATTGATTGCGCAGGAATGCGTGGATGATGGCCTTGTGCCCAGCGATGTGATGGTGCCCACGGCGCGGGGCGATTTGGCTTGGGGTATTTTTGCGGGCTTTTCGGAATTGTTGCAAGCAGGTCGCATTGAGCAGTTGCCGCGCATCTGGGTCGTGGAGCCGTTTGCGCGGTTGGCGAAAGTGTTGGAAGGTGGCGATTTGCATGCCAATTACCCCAGCGATACTGCGCAATTTTCTACAGCCGGCGCAACGGTGACCTATCTGCAATTCCAGGCTGCCACCGGCTCGCATGGCGGCGCGGTGGTCGTCAGCGACGAAGCGGCGCATGCCGCACGAGGCAAACTGACGGCCAGCGGCATCAGCGCGGAGCTCTGTGCAGCAGCGGCGTATGCAGCAATTGGTCAGTTGCGCAGCGAGCAGCGTTTGTCAAAGGACAGCCGCGTGCTTTGGCTGCTGACTGCCAATGCCTCTCTTGACCCCAGCTATCGCCCCGTCTCTCAATAATCTTTTTTCCTTGGAGTTTTTTATGACACACCCGTTTTCAACATCGCGCCGCGAATTGCTCACTGCGACTGCCGCCGTCGTCTCGGTCGCGCTGCCTCGCATGGCGTTTGCTGCGTTTCCAGACAAGCCCATCAAAATCATTGTGCCGTGGGCGCCGGGCGGCAGCACCGATGCGATTGCGCGCGCGTTGGCACAAAGCATGAGCGAAGGCTTGAAGCAATCAGTGTTGGTGGACAACCGCGCAGGCGCTGCCGGCCAAATCGGCACAGACTTTGCCGCCAAAGCTGCGCCCGATGGCTATACCTTGGCGATTGTGGAATTGCCACACGCGATTGCACCAGCTGTGGTGGCCAAGCTGCCCTACGATTTGCTGCGTGATTTTTCTCCGATTACCTTGGTCGGCACATCGCCCTTGATTTTGTTTGCAGGCGAAAAAGCCACCGACCTAAAAGCTTTCATCAAAGCATCTCCCGCCAGCGCCCCCAGCGCCATCGCGCACAGCGGCTCAGGCACTTCCAGCCACTTGGTGGGCGAGATGTTTGCCTCAGCCAGTAAGACGAAATTCACCATGGTGCCTTATCGCGGTTCAGCGCCAGCGCTCACTGATGTGGCCGCGGGCATCGTGGCCGGCCACTTTGCCACGCTAGCCAGTGGCGCAGCGCTCATGTCCGCTGGCAAGATCAAGCCATTGGCCGTCACAAGCCGCCGCCGCATGGACACGCCCAGCTTGCGCAACGTGCCCACCATGGCTGAGCTGGGCTACAAAGATTTTGAAGTCAATCAATGGTGGGCGTTGGTCGCCCCATCCACCACATCGATTGACACACTAGAAGCCATTCGCGCGCAGACGCTCAAAAGCCTGTCGGATACCAAAGTATTCGAGCGCTTGTCCACCTTGGGTATTGATTTGAAGGGTTCCACCCGCGATGCCACGCGCGCCTTTATGCGCACCGAGTCATCGCGTTGGCAGGCGGTGGCCAAGGGCATTGGCCTGCAGCCGCAATAAATCAACAGCGATATTCATGCGCTGAATGAGCCTGCGCGGCTGAAGTCTCGCTCAGCGCAGCGTAAAACAGGTATCCTTGTAGTTGATTGCTTCGGGACAACCCGATTCAAAAAACAGCAGTGCTCGTGTATAAACTGCTTGAAGCCTAAACTATTTTGGAGAATCCTGTGAAGACTACTTTTTCTAAGCCACTGTCAGCAGTCGCTTTGTGTATCGCTACTGCATTTTCAGCATCCGCTTTCGCTCAAGTCAAAATCGGCTTCATGGCCACCATGAGTGGGCCCAGCGCTTTGCTGGGTCAAGACCAATTCGATGGCTTCATGCTGGGCATTGAGCATTCGGGCGGCACGCTGGGCGGCCAAAAAGTGGAAGTGCTCAAGGAAGACGATCAGCTTAAGGTGGATGTGGGCGTGCAAACCATCCAAAAATTCATCGAAAAAGACAAGGTCGACATCATCACTGGTGTGACGTTTTCTAACGTGATGATGGCTATTTCCAAGCCACTGGCCGATTCTGGCTCGATCTTCGTAGGCTCGAATGCCGGACCCGCGCCGCTCGCAGGCGCGCAATGCAATCAAAACTTTTTCTTCACCTCTTGGCAAAACGACAACCAAGCCGAGGTGATGGGCAAATACGCGATGGACAAGGGCTTTAAAAACGTCTATGCCATGGCGCCTAACTATCAGGCCGGCAAAGATTTCATCGCGGGCTTTAAGCGCACCTACACAGGCAAGATCGCAGGCGAGGTGTACACCACGCTCGGCCAGCCTGACTATTCAGCCGAGATCGCGCAAATGCAAGCGGCCAATCCGGATGCAATTTTTGTGTTCTATCCTGGCGGCATGGGCGTGGCCTTTGTGCGCCAGATGCGCCAAGCCGGAGCACTCGGTAAGATTCCTTTGCTCGGCACATCCACCACCGATGGCTCAACTTTGCCAGCCCTCAAGCAAACCGCACTCGGTGCTTTGACGGGCACGTTCTGGGGCCCAGACTTTAAAAACGCGGTGAGCCAAAAATTTGTTGCAGATTTCCGCGCCAAATACAAGCGGATTCCTTCGCAATACGCGGCGCAGGCCTATGACTCTGCCTTGCTGATCAACAGCGCACTGCTCAAAACCAAAGGCAATGCGAAAGACAAGCCAGCTCTGCGCGCTGCGCTCAAAGCGGCAGATTTCAAATCGCTGCGCGGCAATTTCAAGTTCAACACCAATGGTTTCCCGATTCAAGACATGCATGTGTTCCAAGTGATCACCTCCGATCAACCCGGTGAAGTGACCTTGGGCACGGTGGCCACGCCACTGAAAAACCATTCAGATGCTTACGCGGTGAATTGCCCGCTCAAGTAATTTGAATCGCAAACTTTGCCCGGCAAGCTCACGCAACGCCGGGCTTCTTTTTGCATGATGCTTTTTTATGATGTATCGGCATGACCTTTAACCTGCTCATCACCCAGCTGCTCAACGGCTTTCAGTTCGGCATCTTGCTGTTCCTCATGGCGGCGGGTTTGACCTTGGTGTTTGGCATCATGAGCTTCATCAATCTTGCACATGGCTCGCTGTATATGCTGGGTGCGTTTTTTGCGGCGGTGGTGGTGGGGCATACAGGCTCTTTTGTGCTCGGTGTGGTGGCGGCTGCGGGTGGTGTGTTCGTCATTGGCGCGCTGGCCGATAAGCTAGGCTTGTCGATTTTGCACAAGCGCGATCACCTCGATCAAGTGCTGGCCACTTTTGGCATCGTGCTGTTTTGCAATGAGCTGGTGCGCGCGATTTGGGGCAATGCGCCGCTCTCGCTTGATACGCCAGCGCAACTGTCGGATCCTGTGGAATTTTTCGGTATCAGCTACCCGAGCTATCGCTTGGTGATCATCGGCGCGGGGCTGGCCGTGGCGCTTGGCCTGTATCTGCTGATCGAGCGCACGCGCATTGGCATGCTGATTCGCGCAGGCGCGAGCAATCGCACGATGGTGGCAGCGTTGGGCGTAAACATCGCGTGGCTCAATCTCTTCATCTTCGCTTTGGGTGCAGGCTTGGCAGGACTGGCGGGCGCATTGGTTGCGCCGATCAGCTCGGTGCAATCGGGCATGGGCGATGGGGTGCTGATTCTCACGCTGGTGGTGATTGTGATTGGTGGTATTGGCTCGATTCGTGGCGCGTTCTTGGGCGCGCTGGTGGTGGGCGTGGTCGATACGCTGGGGCGCATTTACGCGCCGATGCTGCTGCGCCAAGTAGCCGATCCATCAGTCGCCAATGCGGTGGGGCCTGCGCTGGCATCTGTGGCGGTGTATCTGCTGATGGCTGTGGTGCTGGCGTTCAAGCCTGATGGTTTGTTCCCGGTGCGTAATCGTTGAAGCGGCAGTAAGGCTCATGGAACGATTTCAAAAACCCTTGATGCTGTTGATTCTGCTGGCACTGGCTTGTGTGCCGCTTTATGCATGGGCAACGGGCAGCTTGTATCCGCTCACTTTGTTTGGCCGCATTCTCGTCTTCGTGCTCGCCGCAGTGGGTCTCAATCTCGTGCTTGGCTTTGGCGGCATGGTTAGCTTGGGGCATGCGATGTATGTGGGTTTGGGCGCGTATGCGGTGGGTGTGATGTCGTATCTGGGCATTGCGAGCGGCCCGGTGCATTTGGCAGTGGCATTGATCGCCACCACGCTCGTCGCACTGCCAGTGGGTTGGATTGCGCTGCGCACGCAGGGCATTGCCTTCATCATGATCACGCTTGCGTTTGCACAATTGTTCTTCTATGTGTTCGTGAGCATGCGCATGCTGGGCGGCGATGATGGCATGAGCATTGAACGCTTAAGCGACTGGGGCTTTGGTTTGGCGGGCAATAAGTATGCAATTTATATTGCTCTCTTACTCAGCATCGTGCTCACGCTCTGGGTGATGACGCGCCTGGTTGCTTCGCGCTTTGGCCTCGTATTGCGCGCGAGCAAAGTGAGCGAGAAGCGCGTGAATGCGGTAGGCACGGCGAGCTTGCCCTATCGGCTCACGGCCTATGTGATCTCGGCAGAAATTTGCGCGGTGGCAGGTTACTTTTTGGCCAATCTCACAGGTTTCGTCTCACCGGCTTACATGACGTGGATGATCTCCGGCGAGCTGATTGTGATGGCGCTGCTTGGCGGCTCGGGTTTTGTGTTTGGCCCCGTGGTGGGCGCGGTGGCTTTTTTGATGATGGAAGAGGGCATCAAGGCATATACCGAGCGCTGGGCGCTATTCCTTGGGCCGATCATTGTGCTGATTGTGGTGTTTCTGCGGCAAGGCATCTGGGGCTTGTTGGCCAAGCGCGGCGAGAAGATTGAGGGAGGGCATCACTGATGGTTGCTCCTTTGCTGAAAATCAACGGGCTGGTCAAGCGATTTGGCGGCTTGCTCGTGACCGATAACGTGAGCCTTGATATTTCTCAAGACGAGATTCATGCTGTGATTGGGCCCAATGGCGCAGGCAAAACCACGCTGGTCAATCAAATCGTGGGCGAGCTGAAATCCGATGCTGGCCGCATTGAATTGCTCGGGCAAGACATCACGCATTGGAGCGTGGCGCATCGCGCGCGCGCGGGGCTGGGGCGCTCTTATCAAATCAATTCGGTGATCCAAAGCTTCACCGTGTTAGAGAATATTTTGCTTGCCGTGCAAAGCGGGCCAGCAGGCGGCCAACACAGCTTTCACTTTTGGCAAGCCGCCACGCAAACGCCAGCGCTCATCTCGCGCGCTCACGAGATCATGGCTTTGGTGGGCTTATCTGATGCGAAAGATCGTTTAGCAGGCGCACTAGCCTATGGCCAGCAGCGCTTGATTGAGCTGGGCATGGCTTTGGCATCTTCACCCAAAGTGCTGCTGCTCGATGAGCCCATGGCGGGCTTGGGGCCAGTAGAAACGCAGCAGATGATTGACCTGCTCAAACGCCTGCAACGCGACTATGCCATTTTGCTGATCGAGCACGATATGCATGCCGTGTTTTCACTGGCCACGCGCGTGAGCGTGCTGGTGTATGGCAAGGTGATCTTGTGCGACACGCCTGAGGCTGTGCGCACCAGCGCCACGGTGCGTGAAGCTTATCTTGGCGATGAGGAAATCGCATGAGCACACCCTTGCTGCAGCTTGAAGAAGTAGACAACGGCTATGGCATCAGCCAAGTGCTTTTTGGCATGAGCCTCACGGTGCAGATGGGCCAATGCGTGAGCCTGCAAGGGCGCAATGGCATGGGCAAGAGCACCACCATCAAAAGCATCATGGGCATTCAATCGGCATGGCGTGGCCGCATTTTGTTCAACGGCCAGCCGATTGAAAAATCACCTTCGCATGCGATTGCCAAGCTGGGCTTGGGGCTTGTTCCCGAGGGTCGGCAAATCTTTCCGAACTTGAGCGTGCGTGAGAATTTGATTGCCACAGCCATCATGCGAAAAGAGGCGAGCAACCCGTGGACTTATGAGCGCGTGCTCTCGCTCTTTCCCCGTTTGGGCGAGCGTGCCAAAAATTTTGGCAATCAACTCTCAGGCGGCGAGCAGCAAATGCTGGCCATTGGCCGCGCGCTCATGACCAACCCCAAGCTCTTGATTTTGGATGAAGCCACCGAGGGCTTGTCGCCTCTGGTGCGCCAAGAAATCTGGCAAGCCTTGCGAGCCGTGCGCTCTGAGGGTATGAGCATTTTGGTGATCGATAAAAACCTCTCCGCCCTGCTCGATTTGTGCGATCACCACCACATCATCGAAAAAGGCCGCGTGGTCTGGCATGGGGATTCTGCTGCGCTGCGTGGGGATGCGGCCTTGCGCGAGCAGTATTTGAGCGCTTGACGGTATTTCCGTAGTGACAAAGATCAGCGCCTCATGACTGGGAGACCAAGCGTTTGCCAGCATCTTGCGGCTTCTTCAATCGCTCTTTTGCCGCACGCACCACTTCATCGCTGATTTGCTGTATTTCTAAAGGCAAGTCTTGCAACTTGTGGTTTGCTTCAGCAAGCGTGTAGCAAGCCTGAGCAAAAGGCTGTAAAAACATAGCGTGCTCGTCAGCAGCCATCAAGTCGCCCAAGGCTTCGCCGACACCAATTTGAACGCATTGCCAAATTTGCTCTTGAAGTTGATGCAAACTTTCTGTGTCGGCATTTGTAATTTTTTGGGTGATCGCTGTCAATGCAGATTGAGCAAGTTGATGATTGCCTAGATACAGATGGGCTTGCAGCAATAGATTTCTTTGTTTGGATGTCGCTAGCTTAACAACTGAAAAATATTGTGCTTTCGATTTTTCCTTTTCATCCATATTTGCGAGCAATCTTGCTAGGCTGCTGACATTAGCAGCATTTCTTCTATCCAACTGTAGAGCGTGTGCATATGCTTTTTTGGCTTCCTCATAACGATTTAGGCAATCATGCAAAAGATTTGCCCAGCCTGCCCATGTGTTGGCAACTTGATCATCCATGCTGATAGCTTTACGATAAGCGGCTTCAGCCTTTTCGTACTGTTTTAAGTGTCGGTGCAGAATGTCTGCCCGAACCTCCTCAATTCCAGACTCGTGCGGGTTAACTGTTTGCGCGAAGTCAAGTGACTTTAAAACCCATTCATCTTGGTGATGCAAGCTATGAATCATTACCGCCAAATATAGAGCTTTTGGCAACTCGAAGGAATACGCACGAATCTGTTGGTAAGCCAACTTGGAATCAGGACAGTCGGGGAAAAAGTCATTTTTTAGTATGGCACTTTCTACCTCTAGTGTGGCTTCTAGTGTTAAAAATTCTGCATCATAGGCTCTTGAATCCAGTAGTACTTTTTTTATCTGTTTCGTTTCTGAGCGCGTTAATTGACTGCTCCTGATAGCGTAAAAAGTCTTTATGTCAATCGGTATTGAGGTACTACCCATTACCAACCTTACCCATTCATCGCGCTCTTCATTGGTTTTCAAATTGGAGTTTTGCCTAAGCAATGCAGGTAATTCATTCAATTGCAGCAAATATTTGTCAGCACCTTTGAAGTCTTTGTCCTCTATTTCGAAATCAAATATCTCTGCAAGGTGTTCTCGATTGTTTTGTAGTTGTTTCAAAATTGCCCAGCGAAGACGATGCTTTTCTCTGCTGTCATCTGGAAGTGCATCGGCAATCGCACGGTCATACTCAAGATCGCTCGAATCTCTGTTTGATAGCGAAGAAGCATAAGATGTCGCACGATCTCGCGCCATATTAGTCAACTCATGACCACTGAACCACAACCTCAGAAACTGCACAAACCAGCCCAGCCGGGTTCTCTGCCGACGTGGTGATAAGCGCATCAAATACCAAATATTAAAAAACCGCTCTGATGCTTGATAACCGTTGCGTGTAGTGCCGTGTAATCGTGTCTTTTCAATCAAGCCCTCTAACTCCATGCGCTGTAATTGCGGACTGATGCTGGTTTTTGCTACTTGCGAGACTTTGGCCAAATCAGCCAAACCCATTGGAGCCCAATGCTCCAAAATATGAGCCAGTAGTTTTCGCTGCAATTCGGGCAAGGCATCCAAGCGGCTTTTGTAAAGCGGTGTCATGTTGTCGAGCAATGCTTCGAGATCGCTGCGTACATGGCGCGGCTGCTTCTTTCCAGAGTTCGGATCTTGTACCTTGGCCTTACTGGTTGAAAACAATTCATAGAGCATCACTGTCGTGCGCGGATTACCGCCAGAGAGTTGACGCAGCGTGGCGAGGCGCTCAGGTTGTGCTTTGAGTTGTGCTTGCATCTTGCTGGATGCCTCCTCACCCCCAAAACTGCTAGCCAATGCCAGCAAGGCATGTTGCATTTCAACCAGCGTAAGCGGGCGCAACTCAATCAAGCGAAAGAAATCCAAGAATGCATCGTGGTACTCGCTGTTGGCCTCAAGGCTTTGATAACTGCCGCCCACCCACAGTAAGCGCGGGTTGCTTTGCAAGACTTCGCGCAGCGCCCAATGATCTGCTTTAGGGATGCTGTGCAAAAGTAAATCGGTATTGTCCACCAGCAGCAATAGACGCTTTTTCTCTTGATCTGCAATTTGATTAATCGTTTTCAAGCATGCTGCTGCTTGCTCGCAGGCAGGCAAGCTAGCAATCTGGCCAGCTGTCTGGTCAATCATGGCAATGGCTTCTGCGCATTGGCCTTGGCGTTCCATTGCATCTGCCAAGCTATCGAGTACATTGGCCCAAAATTGACCCGGCGTGCTCACCGTGTATTGCTCTTCCGGAAAGCGTAGTGCTAGCCATGCACCTTGCAGTTGCGCATCATCTTCCACAGCAAGCGCGAGGCGCTGCATCAGCGTAGATTTGCCCATGCCGCGCGCTCCCACGATCAACACATGCTGCCCCACGGTTTGAGCTGGTGCTTTTGCGAGATCGCTCAAGGTTTTTTGTAAATCAGCCAGCTCGCCTTGCCGTGCCACGAAGATGGCGCGTAATTGTTCAGCGGTCCATAAATGTGGGTTGTATTTGCTGATAGCAGCAAAACCGCCTGGCAGTGGGGAGCCACTATTCTGCGTTGCGCTTGATATTGCATGCTCAGACATGATTACGCCTCCACCAATCGCGCAGTATGAAGGAACGAAATGCAATGCGTCCTTTGCTGTCTGGCGAGCTGGTGTAGCCCTCATCGCACAGCCGCGCTTGCAAGCTCTGGATCAAGTCACTTCGGATGTCTGAATCCGGCACGAGTTTACTCAAACGGGTGTTGAGCTGGCGCAGCGTTAAGCCCTCAGCTTGCTTTGCGAGATACCGCAGCATCAGCATGCAAACGGGAAGCTCTTGCGGCGACAAGCTGTCTTTGAGGCGCTTTTCCCAATGCTGAAAGCGTGATCGAGAAGCGAGCAAGGTTTCGTAGGCGCTGTTGACATCTTCGACTTCTAGGGTGGTGATGCTCTCTTCATTTCCTGGTGGCGTGGTGCTGGTGCTTTCTTGCACTCTTTCTCTTGCCGCTCGCATGCTTTCATCAAGCAGCAAGCAAAGAAAAAAGGGCGATAGCCAGCCAATTTTCTCTAGTGCGTGGTCGATGGTCGCGGAACTGAGTTTGAAATTGTCGGCTGCGGCAAAATCTTTCCATAGACCTCTTGCGCTTGCTTTGCTAAAGGGTCCTAGTGGGAAGTCGTAGCAATCGTTCATCAGCGTGGCGAGCCCATGCTTTTCCAACAAAGATTGCAAACCGATTGAGCCTGTGAAGACAAAACGGCATGTGTTTTGCGTATGCTGTCGCCATTTGCGAAGCCAACTGAGTAGTAGTACGGCTTCGTTCAAGTCTCTTGCAATGATTTTTTGCAGCATCACCGGAAATTCATCCAACAATAACAGGCAAGGTTGCTGGCGCAGACGCTCTTCAAGCTTGACTGCTTTGTCTAACCATGGCGCTTGACTAGTCGTATTCAGCTCAATACCCAGCCCACCACCGCCCAGTACTTCAGGATTTTGAATATCAACCTTCTTGACACGCTTGAGCCAGGCTGTAGCTACTGCGCCGCTTTGCTTCAGAAAGCTTTTGATTTGCCCCTCGGGATAGCTTTGCTCCAAAACATTTAAGAATTGATTCGCTTCACTTACTGTGGATACATCCACCCAGCATGCCAATACCCCATGCTCAGATCCTTGCTCAACCAGTTTGAGCAAGATGGACGATTTGCCCAAACGTCTTACTCCCGGCAAGCAAACATGATCCGATTCGATATACCGCCATATCTCCTTGAGTTCCTGGGCGCGCCCATAAAAATCGCTATCAGTTGCTGGACTACCTAGCTTCATAAAATCTCCAAATAAATTCAATAATGAATAAATTCAAAATTGAATTATATCGAATTCCTAGGCTAATTACCAATTCAGATGTTGGTGAAGGAGGGGTGTCGTAAAGCAAATCATAGACCGTTATGGTTTGTCCTACAGATTTGACTTATTGCGGCTAGCCTATGTGGGCAACTATTCAGGTAGATCCCAATTCCAACTCTTTCAACTGCTCCTCTTCCTGTGCGTGTAGCAAAGCTTGAACAGTTTCGCTCAAATCACCCTCCATGATGAAGAGCAGTTTGTACAGCGTGAGGTTAATGCGGTGATCGGTCATGCGGCCTTGGGGGAAGTTGTAGGTGCGGATGCGGTCGCTCCTGTCGCCACTTCCAATCAAGCCTTTGCGGGTAGCGGCTTCAATGGCCGCGCGCTCGCTTCGCTCTTTTTCTTGCAGGCGCGCTTGCAGCACTTGCAGCGCCTTAGCCTTATTACTGTGTTGGCTGCGGCCATCTTGGCATTCGGCCACCAAACCAGTGGGCAGGTGCACCACGCGTACGGCTGAGTCGGTTTTGTTGATGTGCTGGCCGCCGGCACCGCTTGCGCGGAAGGTGTCGATGCGCAGATCGGCGGGGTTCAAAGTGATGGCTTGGTGCTCATCGGGCTCGGGCATCACAGCCACGGTGCAGGCGCTGGTGTGGATGCGGCCTTGCGTCTCGGTAGTGGGCACGCGCTGCACGCGATGGCCGCCGCTTTCGAATTTGAGCTTGCCATAGACTTGCTCACCTTCTAGTCGCAGCACCACTTCTTTGTAGCCGCCCACTTCGCTGGGCGACTCGCTCATCACTTCTACCCTCCATCCTTGCGTGGTTGCATAGCGGGTGTACATGCGGCACAAATCGCCTGCGAATAGCGCGGATTCATCGCCGCCAGTGCCTGCGCGTATTTCTACAAAGGCGGCGCGCTCGTCATCGGGGTCTTTGGGCAGAAGCAAGCGCTGGAGTTCATCTTCAAGCTGAGTTTTTTCCAGTTCGCCCGCTGCGATTTCATCCTGCGCCATCTCAGCCATATCTGCGTCTTGTAGCATCTCTTGTGCAGCGGTAATGTCTTGCTCGATCTTGAGGTAGCGATTGAAGCGGCCCACGGTAGGCGTGAGATCGGCATGCTCTTTGGAGAGCGTGCGATAGGCCTTCATATCGGCCATGATGTCGGGCGCGGAGAGCAGGCGCTCTAGGTCAGAGAGGCGCTCAGATAAGGTTGCTAGTTTGGAGCGGAGGAAGGATTTCATGGCACAAGTATTCAATCACGAGACAAGAGTATTTGCTACTATTTCAATAGCATTCGGCGCAGAATACACGCCGGCTAACGCTCTTTTTCTTGTGAAGAATCTTGCTCTGCAGCACGCATGTACAAGCGCTGCACAGCCTCTTGCGCCGCTGTGCGTTGAGCGCTATCTGCTGCATTGAGCTGGCTAAACGCGGGATGCAAAAACTTTCCCGCCACGCCGCGCGAGAGTGCATCGAGCACGGTGTCAATGTCTTCCCCCTTGGCCAGCAAGCGCTTAGCGCGGGAGATTTCTTGCGCGCGCCAGGTATCGCTCTGGCTGCTGAGCTGCGTGATCAAACTGGTCGTGCCCTCGGAGCGATGCTGCATCCAGCGCAGAAAATCTTGCACGCCGGCATCCACAATCACCTCGGCCTGTTGCACAGCGGCTTGGCGCGTTGCTTTGGCGCTTTGCACCACAGTGGCCAAATCGTCCACGGTGTAGAGGTACACGTCTTCCAAAGCCTTCACCTCAGGCTCAATATCGCGCGGTACGGCCAGATCGACCATGAAAATAGGGCGATGCTTGCGCGCTTTGACTGCGCGCTCCACAGCGCCTAGGCCAATGATGGGCAAGGTGCTCGCGGTGCAACTGATCACTGCATCAAACTCGTGCAAGCGGCTGGGGATCTCGGCCAGCAGCATGGTTTGCGTGTTGGCAATCTTGTCAGCCAGCGCTTGGCCGCGCTCAACTGTGCGGTTGGCAATCACCATTTGGCGAGGGTTCTTCGCAGCAAAATGCGTGGCGGCCAATTCAATCATCTCGCCTGCGCCGATGAATAGCACGCGGATTTTGGAGAGATCTTCAAAGAGTTGCCCCGCAAGCCGCACAGCCGCGGCGGCCATGCTGATGCTTTGCGTGCCAATATCGGTCGATGAGCGCACTTCTTTGGCCACTGCAAAGCTGCGCTGAAACATTTGATGCAAGGTACTGCCCAATGCGCCTGCATCTTCCGCAGCTTTCACCGCATCTTTGAGCTGCCCGAGAATTTGCGCCTCGCCGAGCACCATGGAATCTAGCCCCGAGGCCACGCGAAACGCATGCCGCGCAGCTTCACCGCCTTGCAGGGTGTAAGTGTGGCTTTGCAGCGCTTGGCTGCTCACGCCGCCGCTGCTGGCAAGCCATTGCAGTACGTTGCTGGTTTGCTGTGTATCACCTGCGCCATAAATCTCCGTGCGGTTGCAAGTAGAGACGAGCGCCAGCTCAGGCTGATCTTTGAGCGAGCCGCGAAGCGAGGAGAGCGCAGGCGTGAGCTGATCGAGCGCGAACGCAAACCTTCCGCGCAGATCCAGCGGCGCGGTGGTGTGATTGATGCCTAAGGCCCAGACTGACATAGCTGTATTATAAATTTGAACGCATACTATTATTTCAATAGCATTTAGCGCAGGTTTTATGCCGGCTAGTGGGCTGTTTTGCTTGAAATCTTGGTGTTCTACGGTCTTTTTTGAGTGCCAACCGCCCGCCCATGTCACGGGGCGTGCGATGCGCTGCTCCGCTTGCACCTCGCGCAGATGCTTGGTTGGCGCGTTGAGATGGTTTGCATTACCACGGTCTTTGCATGCAACCTCTCAAGCGAGCGCGAATGGCCGCTGCGCATCGCATCACCCACCCCGCGCCTCGATGCCGAATCGCGTACAAAAGTGACGCGCTAACATTTGCGCGCCCTTCGGCATCGAGGTGCGGTGGGCGTGATAGGAATTGGCGGTGCGGCCATTCGCGCTCGCTAAAGAGATCGCGTCACGACCAAGGTGTTCATGTCTACCAACTTTGCGCGCCAACCAGATAATTGCGCGAGGTGCTAGCCGACGATTCCTATTGCGGCCACCGTGCCATGGGCGAGCGGCTGGTAAGTAAAGCATCGCAGAAAGCCACATATTTAAAGAAAAATAACCCACTAGCCGGCATAGAACCTGCATCGACTGCTATTAATTCATGAGTAATTCAGCCAACTCCACATCCGTAAACCCCGCCAACCGCCGGGCCTCTTCATTGAGTGGTGGCCGCAGCCGAGGTGCCGAATGTTCAGAGCAAAGCAAGCGAAAGTGCGCCACAGGATCAAGCCCTTCACGCTCACACAGCCAGCGATACCAGTGATTGCCAATGCGCACATGCCCCACTTCATCGCGCAAGATGATGTCCAAAATTGCGATGATCTTCAAAGCATCTGGCGTGCCCACCTTGCGTAGCTTGGCTTGCATGGGCGGCGTAGCATCTAGCCCGCGCGCCTCCAGCAAACGCGGCACGAGTGCCATGCGGGCGACGATGTTGCTCTGGGTACGCTCGGTCATATCCCACAAGCCCGTGTGCGCCACGAAATCACCGTAGTCATGGCCCATGCTTTGCAACTGAGAGCGTAGCAGCGTGAAATGCTGCGCCTCCTCAAAGGCCACCTTGATCCAATCGGTGTAGTACTGCGCAGGCATACCAGCAAAGCGCCACACCGCATCGAGGGCGAGATTGATCGCGTTGAATTCGATGTGACACACCGAATGCACGAGAGCTGCCAAGCCTTGTGGCGTGTGAATCGAGCGCTGGGGAACGTCTAAATGCGCGCGCAATTCGGGGCGGGCGGGCTGGCTGGGCAGCGGATGCATGGGGTGGAGGATTTCTTCTAAATCATCATTTGCTATTAAATCAGTAGCACTCTGCGCAGATAATTCGCCGGCTAGATACACTTTTTGATCTAAATCGGTACTTTCAAGCGCTTCTAGGGCTAAACGACGTAATGACATGCATGAATGATAATTGCACTCTGTTGGAATCAAGGATCAATTCATGGCAATTTACGAACTAGACGGCATCTCCCCCAAGCTGGGCGCGGGCGCTTGGGTGGCCGACTCTGCCGACGTGATGGGCGCTGTCGAGCTCGGCGAGAACGCCAGTGTGTGGTTTGGCGCAGTGCTGCGTGGCGATACGGCGCACATCAAGATCGGCAAAAATTCCAATGTGCAAGATGGCTCGGTGCTGCATGCCGACGAAGGCATTCCTTTGGAGGTGGGCGACGATGTGACGATTGGCCACCAAGTCATGCTGCATGGCTGCACGATTGGCGATGGCGCGTTGATTGGCATTCAATCAGTGATTTTGAACAACGCAAAAATCGGCAAAGGCTGCATTGTGGGCGCGGGCTCGCTTGTGACGGAGGGCAAAGAATTTCCCGATTACTCCATGATCATGGGCTCGCCTGCCAAAGTGGTGCGCCAGCTCGATGAAGCCACGGTGGCCAAGCTGCGTATGAGCGCACAGCATTACGTGATGAATGCCAAGCGCTTTGCAACTGGTTTGAAAAAAATCGCCTGATCCCCACATAGAAATAATGTCTGAACTCCATAAATTTATTTTCGAGGGCCTGCCAGTGCGAGGCGCGCTGGTGCGCTTGACCGATTCTTGGCAAGATATTTTGAAGCGTCGCGCAGGCAATACGCAAACTGGCGCTTATGCCTCGCCTGTGCAAGAGCTGCTAGGCGAGATGCTGGCAGCGGGCGCGCTGATGCAAAGCAACATCAAATTCAACGGCGCGCTCGTGCTGCAAATCATGGGCGATGGCCCGGTGAAAGTGGCCGTGGCCGAGGTGAACAGCGATCTGTCGCTCAGAGCTACTGCGAGCGTGCAGGGCGAAGTAGGCGCAGGCGCGCGCTTGTCTGAGATGGTCAATGTGCTGGGCCAAGGCCGCTGCGCTATCACGCTTGATCCCGGCAACAAGCAGCCCGGCCAACAGCCTTACCAAGGCGTGGTGTCTTTGCATGGCGATAAAAAAGAAAAGATTGAGCGCATCAGCGAAGTGCTGGAGCACTACATGCTGCAATCCGAGCAGCTCGATACCCGCCTCATCCTCGCCGCAGACGATACGGTGGCCGCTGGCCTGCTGATTCAGCGCATGCCGATGGAGGGCGAAGGCAATCTGGGCAAATCCCGCGAAGACGATATTGGCCTCGATGAATCCTTCAATCGAATTGCACTCTTCGCGCAAAGCTTAAAGCGCCAAGAGCTGCTAGAGCTTGATGCCGACACCATCCTCCACCGCCTCTTCTGGGAAGACAAACTCCTGCGCTTCTCCCCACAAACCCCCAAGTTCGCCTGCACCTGCTCCCGAGAAAAAGTCTCTGGCATGCTGCGCGGCTTAGGAATCGCCGAGGTAGAAAGCATCTTGAGCGAGCGCGACAACATCGAAGTCGGCTGCGATTTCTGCGGCCAGCAATACCACTTTGACCCTGTGGATGCGGCGGAAATCTTCACCAAACCGCAGGATCATCCGCCGGGGCCGACGGTTGTGCAGTGAGGAGCTATTTGGGTGCTCCAATCCATATTGCCATCACGATCGAAGCGCCAGTCACTGTAACAACGCTGCCTATGCAATAAGGCAGCAAAATCAGCCAATTCAAACCTCGTGGTTTGAATTGAAAGATCAAGCAAACACACCCAAAAAGAACTGGCAAAGTGGGCATAAAGAATCTCAAATTAGGTGATCTTGGCCAGCCTAGCGAGGCAAAAGCACAGAGCAATACAAAAGCCAAAACAAATGGCCCAAATGACCATCTAATAATTAACCAAGTATCTTTATGCGTGGTGGGCTGCATTTTGTGCTTTCATCAAACTATTCAGCGATGCCCACGTGATGCTGATCTGCGCAACGCAGGTCGGATTTCACGTAAGCGTGTGAGGTAGTTTGATGCATGTAGGCATTGTATGCAGGCCGAGCGCTATTGGAAGATTCAGTCAGTTTGATCCAGATCACCGCAAGCCCCCTATTTATTGGTTATACTGGCATAACCATATGAATCAAATTCGCATCGTTCTTGACACTTGTGTGCTGGTTGCAGCGGCTAGGTCGCGCACTGGCGCGAGCTTCAAACTGCTTTCGATGTTACCCAGTGAGCGCTTTGAATTGGCGCTGACGGTGGCGCTCTATACCGAGTGGCAAGATGTGCTCACGCGGCCTGAGCATATGCCGCCGGGAATTGGCGCCGTGGAAGTCGAAGGCTTTCTGAGCTATTTGGTATCGCTTGCGCATTTGCAGGATGTGTACTTTTTATGGCGACCATTTCTGCGCGATCCAGATGACGACATGGTGCTTGAATGTGCTGTGGCTTCTGGGTCACAGATGATCGTGACTCATAACATCAGAGATTTCTCACGCGCCTTATCACTCAACGTGCAGGCCATGACCCCGGCGGATTTTTTGGAACATATCAGGAGATCATCATGACGGCTTTGACCATTCGTTTGCCCAACTCAGTTCACCTCAAGATCAAAGAGCTGGCACTGCGCGATGATATTTCTGTGAACCAATTCATTGCTAGCGCTGCTGCCGAGAAGATGGCTTCGGTGCTCACGCTTGACTATTTGCGCGCAGAAGCGGCCAAAGGCAAGCGCTCAGATTTTGATCGGTACTTGGCCGCAGTTCCTGATGCGCCGCCCATACCGGGTGATGAATTGCGCAAGCGTCACTGATTGCCGAATTAGTTGACTAGCTGCGCTCGGTAAGATCGCTAAACAGCCGATGCTCGCAATCGGGATCAGAGCATTTTTCGCAGTTCCATTGCCATTTTTTTAAGCTATTTTGGCCAGTAGCCGGCATAGAATATACACGGGGTGCTATTGAATTTGTAGTGTCTGTTGATTGTTGGGTGTGGCGCTGCAAGGCATGTAAGGCACTTTGAAGGCGCTGCTCGCCCTGGCCGTAGATCACTTCGAAAGCGATACCTGCGCTTTGAAGGAGTTGGCGCAGCAGGGTGTCTACCGGGGCGCGGACGTGTTCGCCGTCGCGTTGGATGCCGTCGGGCTGCCAGGGCATATCGAGGCCGGTGAGCAGGGTGAGGTCGAATGTGCGCTGGTAGGCAGTAGCGGCTTGGTGCAAGCTGGTGTCTTGGAAGATAAATTCGCTGTACACGGCGGTCATGAGGGGTGTGGTGTCTGCGATCACGACATCATGCGTTGCGGCGGCGGCTTCGATGCGGGTTTGCTGCTCACCTGCTATATGCGCTTGCTCATGGGGCTGGGGTGTGCGCGCGTGCTCCTCGCACCACTCTCGCAAATATTCGTCAATCGCTACTGCGCGTTGGTCAGCTGCGCGCAGATGCGCGGCTAGCGTGTGGGCGAGTTGGGTTTTGCCTGTGCTTTCTGCCCCAAGTAACGCGATTTTCATATCAAATGGATTGACGTTGAGCCTGCAGCCAAGCGCGCCAGCCGATGGCGGCCATCACGGCAAAGAGCGCATAGAGTCCGACTGTGAGCCACAAGCCTTTGCTGGCAAACAGGCCGATACTGATGACGTTGACCACGATCCACAGTGGCCAATTGGCGGTGTATTTTTTGCCGAGCAAATAGGTGGCACTCAAGCTGAGCACAGTCGGGATGGCATCGCCCCAAGGCACATCGGAATTGGTATATTTTGATAAAAACAGGGCAGTAGCCGGTATGAATACTACGCAGAATGCTATTAATTTAAGAGTGACTGGCCACGCCAAGGATTGTGGCTGCAAAGCTTGGCCATGAACCACCGAGCCACGCAACCATTGCCACCAACCCCACAGCGCCGTGATGGCAAAGAACACTTGCAGCGCGGCTTCGGCAAAGAGAAGGGAATCGACGAATACGAAGCCATACATCATCGAGCTTAAAAACGCCAGCGGCCAACCCCAATGAATTTGGCGAATATTGCAAACCACCATGGCCACGCCCAGCAGTGCGCCAATCAGCTCAGCCCATGTGGCGACAAGCGCAGCGATTTGGAATGCGGGGGCGTTGAAAAATTCGATCATGACGGCGATTGTGCCTTTGGTTTGATCCGCAATAAGGTAATAATGTAATCATTAACCACTAGGAGCACACCATGGCAAAAGGTCAACAAAAATCCAACAAAGAGGGCAAGAAGCCTAAGAAAGATACGTCTGCGCCGAAAGTGCTCACGGGCGAGCCGATGCGTGCAGCGATTGTCACTGCAGTGATGCCCAAGGGCAAAGAGAAAAACAAAGCTAAGTAAATTTAAGCAAGCGCGCCAGCCAATCCGGCGGCGCGCTGCACTTCAATGCGAATTTCTTCGGTGAGCTGCGCTTTCAGCGTCATGAAGACAGGTGTGGTTTTGACGGAGTAGTGGCGCGGGTGCGCCAAAGCCACTGGGAGATCGCATTTGATGCGGCCCGGCCTGGCGCTCATCACCACCACGCGATTGCCCATGAAGATGGCTTCATCAATATCGTGCGTCACAAACAGCACGGTTTTGCGCTCTGCTTCCCAAATGCCTTGGAGCAGCTCTTGCATCAGCTCGCGGGTTTGGTGATCAAGCGCACCAAAGGGCTCATCCATCAGCAAAATACGCGGATTGTTGGCCAATGCGCGGGCCAGAGCCGTGCGCTGCTGCATGCCGCCTGAGAGCTGCTTTGGGAAATGGTTTTCAAAGCCCTTCAAGCCTACTTTGGCGATGAACGGGTGGGCTATCGCCAGTTGCTCTTCGAGCGGCAAACCTTTTTCGCGCAACCCGAAGCAGACGTTTTGCAGCACAGTGAGCCACGGGAAAAGCGTGTAACTTTGAAACACCATGCCCCGGTCTGCTCCCGGCGCAGTCACTGGCTTGCCATCCAGCGTGATGCTGCCAGTGGTGGGTGTGTCCAGCCCGGCCACCATGCGTAGCAAGGTGCTTTTGCCGCAGCCCGAGGGCCCTAAGATGGTGATGAAATCGTTTTCTTCGACGCTCAGATCCGTTGCTTGCAGCGCGACGGTGCTTTTTGCAGCGCCCGTGCCTGAGAAGGTTTTGGAGATGCCTTTGACCTCAAGAATGCTCATACCAGCGCCTTCATAACTTGGCCCAAGGAAACAGTTTGCGGTTCAGCGTTTTAAACGCCAAATCCGTGATCAAACCAATCACGCCAATCACAATGATGCCGAAGATGATTTGATCGGTGGCCAGCAGCGCTTGGCTGTCGGTGATCATGTGGCCGATGCCACTTGATGCACCAATCAGTTCGGCCACGATGACATACGTCCACGCCCAGCCCAGCACCATGCGCAGCGTTTCGAAAATCTCGGGCGCACTGCTGGGCACGAGCACCCGCATCACAATGCCGCGATCTGCAGCGCCCAGCGTGTAGGCTGCTTCGACCAAATCGCGCCGCGTATTGCCCACGCTCACGGCCATCATCAGCACCAACTGAAAAAACGAACCAATGAAGATCACCGAGAGTTTTTGCGCTTCGCCAATGCCGGCCCACAAAATAAGCAAAGGAATAAAGGCCGAGGCGGGCAGGTAGCGCGCAAAGCTCACAAAGGGCTCAAAAAACGCTTCAATCGGCTTGTAAGCCCCCATCAATACGCCCAGCGGAATCGCCAACACGGCAGCTAGCAAAAAGCCGCCAAACACGCGCCAGACCGTCATGCCAATGTCTTTGATAAAACCTTGGTTGACCAGCAAGTCGTAACCTGAGCGAACCATCGTGAGCGGATCGGCCAAAAAGGTTTTGGAGACGACCCCGCCGAAGGTGACGGCTGCCCAGAGTGCAAAAAATAGGACGAAAAAGCTGATGCCCAGCGCTATGCGCGCGCTTGGGCTCACGGGCTCGAGCGGCTTCACTTCAAAAAGCGCGTATCAGCGAGTTTGCTCATGTCGGGCAAACTCTTGATGATGCCGGCTTCCATCAGCAACTCAGCGGCTTCTTTGCTGAAAGCGGCATGCTCACCGGCAAAGAATTTCTGGTTCGCTGCACGGTCTTGCCAGCGCAAAAATTTCTGACTGCCTTCAAACGCTTCGCCAGTTTGTTTGACATCGGCACCCATGATTTCAAAGCTCTTTTTCGGATCTTTTTTGATCATCTCCAGCGCCTCAAAATAGCTGTCGGCCAAGGCTTTGGCTGCTTTGGGGTTGTCTGTGAGGAATTTAGGCGTGCAGCCCACGGTGTCCATCACCATCGGGTAATCCAAAGTAGTGGCCAAAATGGTGCCAGCCTCTGGCTTGGCACGCACCGCGCTTAAAAATGGCTCATAAGTCATGGCGGCATCAATGCCCGCCGTGCCAGCAATCATCGCGTTGGCTGCGGCTTGAGGTTCTAGGCTCACGAGCTTGACATCTTTCATGCTCATGCCATTTTTCTTCAGCATCCAAGCCAAGGTGAAATAGGGCGCAGTGCCCGGCGCGCTGGCGGCAATGGTTTTGCCTTTCAAATCGCTGATTTTGGTGATGCCGGGCTTGACGACCATGCCATCTGCGCCAAAGCTTTTATCGAGCTGGAAGATTTGTGTGGTGGGCACGCCGTTGGCATTCCAAGCGATCCAGGTTTCAACCGTGGTGGCAGCGCACTGCACATCGCCTGAAGCAATCGCTAAATGGCGGTCTTTTTGTGGAATTTTTTTAATGTCAACATCTAGGCCGTTTTTCTTGAAAATACCAACTTCTTTGGCCAGCGTGATGGGGGCAAAACCGGTCCAGCCCGACATGGCGAAGGTCAGTTTGGTGTCTTGCGCCTGAGCTTGTGTGGCGGCGCAAGCTAGGGCGGTGATTGACAGGGCGAGCAGTTGTTTCATCAGGTTCTCCAAGGGTTAATAAAAAAATGTCAAGTGAATGTACACAGGGTTCAGGTCAGTTGCAATGCGTGTAACTCCGCAAGCTGTGCATCAAGCGCAGCAGAAATCGTGCCATCTGCAACCCAAGCCTGCAAAGCAGTCATATCGGAGGCCAAACTGCGGTCTTGCATCATGGCAGGTGATGTGCTGCGTATCAGGCGATGCAGGCTTTCCAGTGGCGCTGAACTTTGCAAAGGGCGCAAAAATTCAATACCTTGCGCTGCGGCCAGCAGTTCGATGCTGACGATATGCGCCGTGTTGTGCAGCATGGGTTGCAAACGGCGCGCGGCAAAGGTGGCCATGCTCACATGATCTTCTTGGTTGGCCGAAGTGGGCAGACTGTCCACGCTGGCAGGGTGCGCCATCGATTTATTTTCTGAAGCCAATGCTGCTGCGGTGACATGCACGATCATGAAGCCTGAATTGAGGCCAGCATCCGGCGTAAGAAAGGGGGGCAAGCGCGAGACATTGGCATCCACCAGCATCGCAATGCGCCGCTCGGCAATCGCACCAATTTCGGCAATCACAACAGCCAGCGCATCGCAAACCAATGCGACGGGCTCAGCATGGAAGTTGCCGCCAGAAACTAATGCGTCGTCCGCTGCGAACACGAGGGGGTTATCCGTCACCGCATTGGCTTCAATCACTAACACTTTGGCAGCGTATCGCATTTGATCCAAACAAGCGCCCATGACTTGGGGCTGGCAGCGAAGGCAATACGGATCTTGTACACGATCATCCCCTTCCAAATGCGATTTACGAATTGCGCTGCCGTTTGTGAGCGCACGATACGCCGCTGCGCAATCGATTTGGCCTGGCTGGCCGCGCACAGCATGAATTCGCGCATCAAACGGACCATCGCTGCCGCGAGCAGCATCGAGCGTGAGCGCGCCGGCGATTACAGCAGCTTCAAACACACGCTCGGTGGCAAACAAGGCATCTAGCGCCATAGCGGTCGATACCTGTGTGCCATTGATAAGCGCCAAGCCTTCTTTAGCAGACAGGGCGATGGCTTGCAGGCCGGCTTGCTTAAGTGCATCAAGTGCTGGCAGACGCTTGCCTTGATAAAACACTTCTCCTTCGCCAACGAGCGGTAAGCATAAATGCGCCAGCGGCGCTAAATCACCTGAAGCGCCAACCGAGCCTTGGCAAGGAATCACTGGGCTGATGCCGTGATTGAACAGATTTAAAAGTGCATCAACAACTTCTTCGCGCACACCCGAATAGCTGCGTGCCAAGCTACACGCCTTGAGCAACAAGATCAGGCGCACGATCTTCTCGGCCAGCGGTTCGCCTACGCCCACCGCATGCGAACGAAGCAGCTTGAGCTGCAAAATCGCAAGATCAGGCTTAGCAATGCGCGTGCTTGCGAGTTTTCCAAAGCCTGTGTTTACGCCATACACCGCATCGCCGCCATCAGCAGCGCGTTGCACCAGATGGGCGCTCGCGCGGATGCCCGCTCTGCATGCTGCATCGAGCTGCACGGCCTTGGCATCTGACAAGCAAAGCCTGCGCAATTGCGTCAAGCTCAATTGGCCAGGAATCAATAATTCTTGCGTCACGCTCGGCATGTGTATTTAGCTCATCATCGGTAAATTTAAGCCATTGGCCTTGGCGCTGGCTTTGGCAATGTCGTAGCCCGCGTCAGCATGGCGCATCACGCCAGTGGCGGGGTCGTTAAACAGCACGCGGCTGAGTTTTTCAGCGGCCTCTTGCGTGCCATCGGCCACAATCACCACGCCTGCATGCTGCGAGTAACCCATGCCCACGCCGCCGCCATGGTGCAGGCTCACCCAAGTTGCGCCGCTGGCAGTATTGAGCAGCGCGTTGAGCAGCGGCCAATCACTCACCGCATCGCTGCCATCTTGCATGGCTTCGGTCTCACGATTCGGCGACGCGACTGAGCCGCTGTCTAAATGGTCGCGGCCAATCACAATCGGTGCTTTCAACTCGCCGCTTTTGACCATGGCGTTAAACGCCAGCCCAGCAATGTGGCGCTCGCCCAAGCCAATCCAGCAGATGCGTGCGGGCAAGCCTTGGAAGGCAATGCGCTCGCCCGCCATGTCCAGCCAGCGGTGCAGACCCGCATTGTTAGGGAAGAGTTCTTTCATCTTCGCGTCGGTCTTTCGAATGTCTTGCGGGTCGCCGCTGAGCGCGACCCAGCGGAACGGGCCAATGCCTTTGCAAAACAGGGGGCGAACGTAGGCGGGCACAAAGCCAGGGTAGTCAAAGGCGTTGGCTACGCCGTAGTCTTTGGCCACCTGGCGCAGGTTGTTGCCATAGTCCACCGTGGGAATGCCCATGTCGTGAAAATCAAGCAGGGCTCGAACATGAATCGCGCAGGATTGGCCCGCCGCCCGCGTGAGCGCAGCGTGCTGCACAGGGTCGCGCTGCGCTTCATGCCAGCGTGGCACGCTCCACCCTGCTGGCAGGTAGCCATTGATGATGTCGTGTGCAGAGGTTTGGTCGGTCACGATATCGGGTTTTATCCCACCCGCGCGAGCTCGTCTGACCAGCTCTGGCACCACCTCAGCCGCATTTGCGCACAGGCCAATTGAAACCGCTTCTTTGCGAGCGGTGTGATGCGCGATCATTTCCAACGCCTCGTCCAGATTTGCCGCCTGTTTATCCAAGTAACGCGTGCGCAGCCTAAAATCAATACTGGTTTGCTGACATTCAATGTTCAGCGAGCAGGCTCCTGCAAAAGTGGCAGCCAGGGGCTGTGCGCCACCCATGCCACCCAGGCCGGCAGTCAAAATCCAACGGCCCGAGAGGTCACCACCGAAGTGCTGGCGACCCGCTTCTACAAAAGTTTCATAGGTGCCCTGGACAATGCCCTGCGAGCCAATGTAAATCCAGCTGCCCGCCGTCATCTGGCCGTACATCATCAGCCCCGCGCGGTCCAGCTCGTTGAAGTGCTCCCATGTTGCCCACTTGGGCACCAGGTTGGAGTTGGCAATCAACACACGTGGTGCGCCCGTGTGGGTTCGGAAAACGCCCACGGGCTTGCCCGACTGCACCAGCAGTGTTTCGTCAGGCTTTAACTTGTGCAGGCTGTCAACAATCGCATCAAACGCAGGCCAGTTACGTGCCGCTTTGCCAATGCCGCCGTACACCACCAGCTCGTTCGGATTCTCGGCCACGTCGGGGTCGAGGTTGTTTTGCAGCATGCGCAGGGCGGCTTCAATTTGCCAGTTGGCACAACTGATCTTGCTGCCGCGTGGGGAGCGAACTTCTCTAGCCTTGCTGTCCATGAATTTGCTATGGGATAGGTCCGACATTTTTCCACTCCGGTTTAACTTCACACGATCAAAATGTAGTTGTCTATACAACTTGTGTCAACTGGGGTAACCTGTGGCCATGGCAGAAATTAAATTGCATGCGTACGAACAGGTCAAGGTCTTCATCAAAACCCGCATCACGTCTGGTACCTGGAAGCCCGGCGACGCCGTGCCGAGCGAGGCCTCCCTGATGGCTCAGTTCAATATCAGCCGCATGACGGTAAACCGCGCCCTGCGTGAGCTGGCGTCTGAAGGCATGGTCACGCGGATTCAGGGCTCAGGCACTCGGGTAGCTGAGCTGCACCGCATTTCGTCCAGGTTAACGATTCGTGATATCAAGGATGAGGTGGTGGAGCGCGGCCATAACCACACTAGCCGCGTGCTGTTGGTAGCGACTGAAAAAGCCGCTGCACCGCTGGCCAAAACGCTGGGCTTGCGCGCGGGTAGCAAGGTGTTTCATACCGTTCTGGTGCACTTGGAAAACGGCGTGCCCATTCAACATGAAGACCGCTATGTCAACCCGCTGGCCGCACCTGATTTTTTGCAGACCGACTTTACCCAGTTCACCCCGGCACACCATTTGTTGACCCACGCGCCGCTGACCGATGCCAGTTACCAGATTGAGGCATGCCTGCCCGGCCCGGGAATCGCCAAACTGCTGCAAATTAAAGGCTCTGAAGCCTGCCTTGCCATCACGCGCCGCACTGTGAGTGGTGCACATGTGGCGAGCGTAGCGCGGCTGGTGTACCCGGGCACGCGCTACAGTTTTGCCGGGCAGTTTCAGGCATGATTTCAACTGTGAACTGGCAAGTTATTCAATTGCAGGGCGTTGCTCCCACCCCCTGGCGCAACGGTGGCGGCACCACGCGTGAATTGCTGGCCTGGCCGGATTCGGTTGATTGGCAATGGCGCGCGTCTGTCGCCGAAGTAGCGACGTCTGGTCCGTTTTCAAACTTTGCTGGCGTACAGCGCTCGCTTGCAGTGCTTGACGGTGGAGGCGTTTGCTTGCGCATCAGCGGTGCGCCGCATGTGCTTGATTCTGACTCCGCACCTTTCGCCTTTGATGGTGCGGCACCTGCGACTTGCGATCTGTTGGGCGGCCCAACGCAAGATTTCAATTTGATGGTGCGGGGCGCAAACCCGGCGCGTATGTGGCGCGTTAAAAATAGCGGGATCAGCAGCGCAAACAGCGGCCTTCTCACGATCAACACTACTCCTAAAATAGTAGCTGCTTACGCCCATGAATTGGGCGCTAAAGTGGGATTTGGCACTGAAAATCACGATTTGCCTCCGTTTTCATTAGGCTGGGCAGTGGTCAATGCCAACGTGGCGGTTTGCGTGCAGGCCAGTGATGCACTATTGATGGAAATTGACTTATGAATTTCCCCTGTACCGTTTGGCTCAATTGCAAGGCTGCCACCATGCAGGCGGGTACTGCACCACCCTACGGCTTGATTGAAGACGCGGCGTTGGTGGTGAGCGGCGGCCTGCTGCAATGGGTTGGCCCCCGCAGCGATTTACCGGCTGAAGTTTTGCCAAGCGCCACGCAAACCCATGACGCACAAGGCGCACTGATTACCCCTGGCCTGATTGATTGCCACACCCACCTGGTCTACGGCGGTAACCGGGCAGGGGAGTTTGAACAGCGCCTGAACGGCGCAAGTTATGAAGACATTGCCAAGGCGGGTGGCGGCATAGCCTCAACCGTAAAGGCCACACGCGCTGCGACTGAGCTTGAACTCAGCGAGCAAAGTACGCCGCGTTTGGAAGCCTTGCTTGCTGAAGGCGTGACCACGGTTGAAATCAAGTCTGGCTACGGCCTGGCCCTGGCGCATGAGCGCAAATCGCTGCGGGTAGCCCGCGCCCTGGGCTCCTTACATCCAGTGTCTGTGCAAACCACTTTTTTAGGTGCGCACGCTGTGCCGCCCGAGTTTGCAGGGCGGTCTGATGACTATGTTGATGAGGTTGTGCACATGCTGCCGCTGCTGCAGGCCGAGGGTCTGGTCGATGCGGTGGATGCATTCTGCGAGCGCATTGGTTTTAGCCTGGCGCAAACGGAACGCGTTTTTCAGGCAGCACGCGCATTGGGCTTGCCCGTCAAACTGCACGCAGAGCAACTCAGCGACAGCGGCGGTGCGCAGATGGCTGCGCGCTACCACGCCATCAGTTGCGACCATCTTGAATGGCTCAGCGACGAAGGCGTGCACGCTATGGCGCAAGCGGGTACCACGGCAGTGTTGCTACCTGGTGCGTTCTATTTTTTACGCGAAACCAAATTACCACCGATCGCGCAGCTGCGTGCGGCAGGCGTACCCATGGCGATTTCTACCGACTGCAACCCTGGGAGCTCACCCTGTACGTCTCTGCTGCTGATGCTGAATATGGCCTGCACACTTTTCCGGTTGACGCCAGAAGAGGCGCTTTCAGGGGTGACGCGCAATGCTGCGCGTGCGCTTGGGTTGAAGGATCGCGGCGTGCTGGCCGCAGGCATGCGGGCTGATTTTGTACTGTGGGGTGTGCAGTCACCAGCAGAATTCAGCTACGCTTTTGGAAGCTGCCCGCGCCGGCAAACTGTATTTGCTGGGCGTGTTGTATGACTTTTTCTTTGCAACATGGAAGCGTTCCCATGCTTGTGAGCATGCCGCATATAGGTACTGAAATCCCGCTTGAATTACAAGGCGACTACGAGCCGCGCGCGCTGGATGTTGAAGACACCGACTGGCACCTGGCGAGGCTGTACGATTTTTTGCGTGCGATGGGCATCAGCGTTTTACAGCCACGCTATTCGCGCTATGTGATTGACCTGAACCGCCCGCCGGACGACGCGCCGATGTACCCCAGTGCTGCAAATACTGAGTTATGCCCGACCCATTTTTTTACCGGTGAGGCGCTTTACAAACCAGGTCAAGAACCATCGCCACAGGAAGTTCAGCGCCGCCGCACCATCTACTGGCAGCCGTACCACGACGCATTGGCAGCTGAGCTGGCGCGTATCAAAGCCGCCCACGGCTTTGCGCTGCTGTGGGACGCGCACAGCATTCGCTCACACATCCCGTGGCTGTTTGAGGGCCAGCTGCCAGACCTGAACATTGGCACGGCCAGTGGTGCGGCAGCGGCAACTGCTATTTCTGATGCAGCAGCCAGCGCTGTCGACGGTTTTACCCATGTAGTCAATGGCCGCTTCAAGGGCGGCTACATCACGCGCCACTATGGCCAGCCCGCTAGCCAAGTCCACGCCATTCAGCTTGAAAAATGCCAAAACCTGTACATGCAGGAAACTCCGCCTTATTCCTATGACGAGGCGCTGGCGTTGAACCTGCAGCCAACGCTCAAACGCATGGTGCAAGCCAGTTTGCAGGCGGTAAAGGCTTTGTATGCTTGATGAGTCAAAGCGCTACTTCGCGCCATTGGCATGGGTCAATGGTGCATGGCAGAAAGACGTGCTGTTGAGTGTTGACAACGATGGCAGATGGGCAAGTATTCAAGTCAAGGCCAGCATGGACGAACAACGCGGCGCCACCCGTTTAACGGGCCCTGTACTGCCTGGCCTGGTAAACGCCCACAGCCACGCTTTTCAACGCGCCATCGCGGGCATGACTGAGCGCACCAGCGCGGGCCAAGACAATTTCTGGAGCTGGCGCGACCGCATGTACAGCGTGGCCAAGCGCGTCACACCGCAGCAGCTTGAAGCTATTGCCGCGCTGCTTTATGCCGAGCTCTTAAGAGCGGGCTACACGCAGGTCTGTGAGTTTCATTATTTGCACAATGCCCTGGACGGCAAGCCCTATGCCAATCCAATGGAGATGTCACTCGCCCTCGTGCGCGCAGCGCAGCGCGTGGGTATCGGCATCACGCTGCTGCCCACGCTGTACATGCGCTCGGGGTTTGCTGCGACAGGTTTGCGGGATGATCAACAAAGGTTCGCATCAACGCCCGATTCGATTTTTGAACTGTGCGACGGCGTTGATAATCTGTTCGGCAGCGGATTGGTCAATTCAGGTTTGGCATTGCACTCGCTGCGCGCAGTTGGGCAAGGCGCATTGCAAGAGGCGGCAGCCTTCGCTAAAGCACGCAACATGCCGATCCACATCCACGTGGCTGAGCAAACTGACGAGGTCGATGACTGCGTGAGCGCCCACGGCCAGCGGCCCGTCGAATGGCTGCTGAACCACGCAGGGCTGGATGCCAACTGGAACCTTGTACACGCCACCCAAACCACACCCGCCGAGCTGCATGGCGTGCGCGCGTGCGGCGCGTCCATCGTGCTGTGTCCCACAACGGAAGCCAACCTGGGTGACGGCGTGTTTGACTTGTCAACGTATGCCCGAATGCAAGGCAACTGGTCGATCGGTTCAGACAGCCACGTCACACGTAGCTGGCAAGAGGAGCTGCGCCTGCTCGAATACTCGCAGCGCCTGGCATTGCGGCAGCGCAATGTGATGGCAGCATCGGCGAGTCAATTGAGCACAGCAGCTGCACTGTTCAACGCGGCGCTGGCTGGCGGTTCAGCGGCTTGCGGCCTGCGAACAGGCGGATTGGCTACAGGCAACCGCGCTGACTTTATGGTCGTTGACACTGCATCATCTGCGCTGCTTGGCGTTGCCGATGATTACTTGCTGGACGCGATGGTTTTCTCCAGCCCCGAGGCGAAGTTAAGCGACGTATATGTGGCGGGTAAACAAGCGGTGCATGCTGGCCAGGTTGAAAACTGGCAGCGCATTACTGATGATTTCACAGCTGTAATCCGTTGAATTTCCACTGAAGCCGCAAGCTCGGTAACGCGGGAAAGCCCGTCATATTGGCGAGCAGATACCAATCAACCAATGCACAATCCGGCCGATCCGAAACACATTTAACTTTTGGTGATGGCTTGGGCCGTAGGGTTAAAGCGCCAGGCTTGCGCGATCGCGGTGCGGGCCTTTTTTTTGGTGCTTTTCAGTGCAGAAAATGGCTATAGCCAAATAAATACGGGCGTAAGAAGCTCCTATATAAATAGCAGATTTTCTCCAGCGTTGCTTGAACCTGTCGTGCGGCCTCAATCGTTGGGAGCAATGACTTGCGCTACATCCGCAGCGGCTGGCCGTAGCCTGTCATCTCTAAATACCCTCTGCCTACTTTTGCGCCGTTGCTGTCGAAAAGCTCGCTCAAGCCTTCCCAGTAAATCGACCCGGTGGACTGCCTGCTGTCGAGTTCCTGGTTGTCAATCACCGCCTTGACGGTGTAAAAATCTGCTGGTGTGCGCACGATCCATTCGACCGGATAGGTGATTTGCGTAAGCGGGCTTTTCCATTGGCGCGTGGGTTTGAAAATCACTTCGCCTTTAGAAAACACATACAGGCTGTAGTGGTCAAGTAATTTCGGACAGTTCGATAGATTTTTTAGATGTCGATTCACGCTCGAAAGCGTTGGGTGACATGTTGCCCAGTTTTGAGTGCAG